>CAJWWJ010000037.1 GCA_913048575.1 uncultured Halieaceae bacterium | reverse complement strand
AATACGCCACATAAAATGGCAGTAACACCAGTAGGGTCAGTAGGAAGATGAGGATTTCCACCCGCCAATTTTTGTGGAGCGTGTTAAGGAACAACTGCTTCATCTGTGTGTAGCCCACGGGAAGCGGCAGCACACCATTCTCTTCCTGATATTGCTGATAGCGGGACAGCATGCGCTGAAAAAGGGCCGGCTGCGTGGCAGCTAAATCGACGGTTTCTCCGGGGTCTTCAACAATATTGAAAAGACGCCACTGCCCGTCGCCCAGCGGCGCCTGATTGACCACCACCTTGTAATCCCCTTGAAACAAAGCCCCGTGCCCTGTTAATTCATAGCCTACGGCGTCATTCTCGCCATAGACTCGCTCGACTTCCCCCCTCAATAGCGGCGTCAGGTCGCGACCAATCAACGGTAATACCGGTCGTCCCGCATAGCGATCACCCGGCAGCGCGGTACCGGATAGGGCAAGAATGGTAGGGGTAATATCGGTGGCCCAAGCAAACGCGCGATTCAGCTCACCCGGCTGTCGCACCGGTTCACCCGCAATGATCAAGGGCACACGCATGCCTCCCTCACCGGCATAAAATTTGTAGTGCGAGAGGGGACTGGCTGAGGCGCTGGCGAAGCTCGGGCCTATCGTATTAAAGCTGCCCTTCAGGCCCAAGCGATCATAATCTGAGTCGTAACCCAGCTGACGAGGCCCGATGGTTTGGGCAAAGGCCATCTGATCGGCGGCGCCACTTGCCTCGGTACCGTTATCGGAGGTGAAAATAAAGATGGTATTGCGATACTGGCCCCGTGACTTGAGATATGCCACCAGACGACCGATGTGAAAATCCATGGCTTCGATCATGCCCGCATAGACCGCCATGCGCTTGGCCTCGTAACGCTGTCGCTGCTCATCCAGCGCATTCCAGTCATCAGTCGTCGACATATCCACCATGGCAGTATCTGCTGGCACGATGCCTAGTTTGACCGCTGACGCCAGCCGCTGATGACGCAACACGCCCCACCCCGTGTCGTAGACCCCTTGATATTTATCGATATAGGCCCGCGGCGCCTGCACGGGTATATGCACCGCCTGAAACGGCAGATAAGCAAAAAACGGTTTGCCGTCTTCACGGTTGCTATCGATGAACTCAATGGTCTTATCAACGAGAAACCGTGAAGAGTAAAAGTCATCGGGTAAAGTGAAGCGCTCGCCGTCGGCGAACCAGTTCGCCCGATCATATAGAGGTATATAAGGGCGCTGCTCCCAGTGATCGGCGCCGGAATCCATCAACGCCAGTGTTCGCTCGAAACCTCGTCGACTGGGTCGTTTCTCCGGACTGGACCCCAAATGCCACTTACCGGCCATATAGGTGTGATAACCACTCCCCTCTAAAAGGGTAGCCACAGTGACCACGTTGTCACCCAGTTCTCCCTGATATTGAGGCTGTGTTCGTTGCTCGGGCGCCAGCAGCTCAGAAATGTTCGAAACACCTGCAGCGTGGCTATCGACACCGGTGAGTAACATCGCTCGGGCTGGCGCGCAGTTGGCGGCGGTATGGTAGTTCGTGAACCGCACCCCTTGTTTAGCCAAGGCCGACAGCGCCGGGGTGCTGACCTCGCTGCCATAGGGGGCAATGTCGGTATAGCCGAGGTCGTCTGCGAGTATAAAAACGATATTGGGGCGTGACGCGAGGGCAGATGGCGCATTGCTGGCCCCACCCATCTCGTCGCTTGCCAGCACCGCCGTTATGATAAAACCCCATGACAACGCGGTTGCTAAAATCCACTGGCAGACACGAGAGACGCTCAACAGTTCATGCCTCTTTGGCCAACCGGCGCGACGCCACGAGTAAAATAATCGACACGACCACCTCAGGCGCAATAAGGAGCAACGCCAGTGCGGCATCGTGCACCAACCAGGCAACAATACGCCCAATGGCCGTGAACGAGAGCAACATAATCGCCGGGTAATACCAACTGCGACGCCCACTAATCAGTGCAATCAATAAGCAAGTCGCCAGTGTCAAAAAGAAGGCAGACATATCACCCACCTGAGAACTCAAGCCCACACCTTGGTCCAAGGTCAGACCAAATGTGGGTGCGACGCCAACAGGCGCGACGAGCCAACGCAATCCGGTCACCAGAAATGAAACCGCAATCACGAGCACCAGACCTTTTAATACGCTATTCACTTGTCTTCCCCTTAGTTCTGAGCGCAGGCCAGCGCTTCACCCACCTGCCCCCTTAATAGATTAGTTCCGCGCGCTCAGAATACGCATCATGGTATGCGCCGTCTCCAGACCCGAGTTCTGATTCTGACCCGTGACGAAGCGCTGCTCGTCGTCGGCAATCACATGAGTCGCAAAAATATCTCTGAAGGCGGTCTGACTCTCAAATACGGCCCCCGCCTTGCGCAGCTCCGTCTCGGGATGCAGTGGTGTCATTTCAATACCCAGCTCTTGAATTTGCTTGTCAGTCACACCGGTCATGCGGCGCCCAGCGATCAGCAGATTGCCGTCGCGGTCAAGCGCATTCACTAACCCCAATACGCCGTGGCAGACGCCACCCATCACAGCCGCCTTATCACCGTAATACGCCTCGCTCACCTTGGCCGCTAGTTCGGGGGATTGCGCCAGGTCATAGGCCGCACCCCAGCCACCTGAGAGGAAGACAATATCGTACTGGCCGATGTCGACGCCGGCGATAGGGATAGCGTTGTTCACTTTCGCCTGCGCCAGCTTGTCGTTCAAATAACGCTCGTCCTCCGGCGATTTGACCATAAACCGCAAAGTTTGAGGATCGATGGGGATTTCGCCGCCCTGAATACTGGCGAGATCCACGTCCATACCGCCGTCAAGGAAGGTGTAGTAAGGGTGGGTCAGCTCAGAAGCCATCACTCCAGTTGGCTCCCCCTCGGTTACACCCGGCGCTGCCAGCACGTCGTGACTGGTCGTAATGATTAAGGCGCGCTTGCCCGGTAAAGATAAGGTTGGTCCGCTGTAGGTCGGATGCAGCCCCGCTTTATGCAAAATGGTCGGGAGCGACAGGAGTACGAGGCCGCCTAAGGCGACGAGGAGTAAACCACCAGCGAGTAATTTTTTCATGGGCTGTCTCTAGATCTCTTTTAGGGTCTGATTGATCGGCGCCTGATTATTATGACATAAAAAATGCCATAATAATCAGGATGCTTCAAGTCGCTCATCGGCGGTATCCCTCGGCATGAAGCAGCGCTCCCAGTCAGTGCGCCACAAAATGGAAAGGCGCCGCGGGCGTGGCACGTGAATGGGCGGCAAAACCGGTCTATGCAGTACTCGCCTACCTCGCAAAAGCAGCGACAGGGGTGCCGCCAACGATACCGATCGCGGCTTACAAGCCAACCTGCAGAGCCAAGCAACGCAAGGACTGGTAGGCGATGAACCGAGTTTCAGGTGCGGTGGTTTTATGGAGCGGTGCAGTGGTCTTTATGCAGAGGTCAGTGGTTTTTTTGGAACGGTGTGAAGCGATTGTGAAGCGACTGAATCATTGTTTCAGCCAGTATAGACGCCAAGCTGGCAGCAAGGCTCATCTCGCACCGGTTCTGTTACGTCGCCCTGTTGTCAATCCGCAGGGATCACGGTTTTTAGCAAGGTCCTAAGGAGGTTGACACTGGCCGTTTTACTGAGCCCTTGATGGGAACGCAACCTGTCCCACATTTCGAAGGACGTGATTGCGTCGATCGACTGACGTGTCTCATCGGGCAGGGAGTGCAGTTCAGGCAACAGGTTATCTAAGTCCTTGCGCAAGCCGCGCTGGTTGCGCGCGTAATTGTCTCGCAATGTCTGATAACGCCACAGTTGGGCGCGAGTGCCCTGTGTAATATTCGTCACGCTCTCAAAGGCGTCGGCGCGGCGCCTCACCATGCCATCAATGCGCTCCTCCAATGTGCCGCTACGATCACCGCTGATGAAGAGCGCCTCATAAGAGTCACGGATATGATCGTCGATGGCCTTAAATAACGACTCCATATCCTCGAAATGTCGAAAAAAAGAGCGAATGCCAACACCAGCGCGATCAGCGATCTGTTGAGCAGTAGGAACTAGAACGCCCTCCTCCTGCAACACCAGCACAGCATCAACGAAGGCCAGCCGACTTCGCTCGCTGCGAAGCCGGCGTCCATCGACTCTGCCCTCGCTGTCCGGCTTCAAAAAATCGCTCATACAGGGTAGTGACCTGATCTCGTGTTATTCAGCATCAATTGTCATGCCTCGCTATTTTGGTGAAACGACAAGATGGTGGACCCGTCTCAAGCCAATGGCGTGTCCCCACTATCGCCCCTTGCACCTTATTACTAAGGTTCCCTTTACTACGGTTTCTTTCACTACGGTTCCTCTTACTACGGTTCCTCTTACTACGGTTCCTTCTTAATAGAGCTCCAACCAATGAAGATCAGTCTATCAGCGTTAGTCGAGCAACGCTTCGAACAACTCTATCTCCGGCGCCTCGGCAACCAGATCGCCCAGCACACTGTTAGCAGCAAGGAAATAATCCGATTTTCGATGTGCCTCAAGCGCTTCGGCATCCGTGTACTGTTCCATGACAATGTAAAGTTGTGGGTCGGTTTGGCTGCGATTTAGTGCATAAAAGATGTTGCCCGGTTCATTGGCCCTTACTTTTGCAGTCAGCTCTAAAAAAGCCTTTTCAAAGACTTCATTCTTACCTTCCTGAACCCTAATTTTGGCTAGCAACCCAATCGGCATTAGTCATTCTCCACATCATAAAATCAAGCTAGGCGCGCCTACTTTCATCCCTAACAAGCTACTGCTACGAGCAAGCAACAGACTTGTGCCAGCAACGGTAGTTCGGCAGGGCACACTATGCAGGTGTTACCTGGGTCAGCCTACTGAGCGGATCCATTTTGAGCGGAAGTTCCAGCAACCATCCGGTCATCCATTTGGCGGCGGCGGTGCTCAGTGAGTGACATCATTTCATCGCATTGGTGGCAGAACGCTATTCCTGCTTTGCCAAGATCTCAGCAACAGCCAATGCGCTGACATTATAAATCGCGCGCGGTGTCGCTGAGTTCACCATAATATGCGCCGGTCGTTTGAGTCCGGACATATAAGGGCCAATCAGTAAACCATTCGCCGTCTGCCGGAGCAGTCCCAGCGCAATATTGGCGGCATCAAGACCGGGAAATACCAGCAGATTGGCCTTCCCTCGAAGTTGGCTGTCACCATAAATGGTGTCTCGGTAGGTCGAGTCCAACGCGGTCAGCGAATGCATCTCGCCATCTATTTCCACATCAGGCAACTTTGCTCTGAGAATTTCGCTGGCTTGGCGCATTTTTCTAGCGGAGGGCGCATTCGAAGAACCAAAGTTGGAGTGTGATAACAGCGCCACACGAGGCGTTATGCCGAAATGCCTCACTTGCTCTATGCCCAGCAACGTTTTGGAGACAATTTGTTCAACGCTTGGGTCTAAGTCGATAAAACAATCTGTCAAAAACAGGGGGCCGTCATCAAATAGTAAGGTCGTTAATGTTGATGCGCGAACGTCGTTACCTTGTGTGCCAATCACCGATCGCAAGGTCTCGAAATGATCTGCAAATCGACCCACCTTGCCGCAAATCATCCCGTCTGCATCACCATTACGCAACGCCATGGCTGCAATCATCGTGCTATCGGTTCTCAGCAGCACACTGCTGCCCTCCACGGACACACCGCCGCGCCCCGCAATGCTATGGAAATCTCGTGAGTACTCGTCGTACTTGTCATAACTGCGCGGATTGATGACGTCGACATCCTCGCCCAATCGGATTCTCAACCCCAATGCGTCGATCACCGCGTTTATCGCGTCGGGACGGCCCACTAGGATGGGGCGCGCAATGGCCTCATCCACTACCGTTTGCACAGCACGCAGCACGATCTCGTTTTCTGCGTCTGAATAGACGAGCTTCAAACCACTGTTAGTCGCCGCATTCACAACCGGCTGCATAAACATACCCGAGCGCGTGACGTGTTTGCTAAGGCTTCGCCGATAGGCGTCAAGATCCTCGATGGGGCGGCTCGCCACACCACTTTTCATCGCCGCCTCAACGACAGCGACTGGCACCCGCTCGAAGAGGCGCGGATCAAAAGGCTTCGGAATGATGTAGTCCGAGCCAAACTTAAGCGACTGACCGTCATAAGCCTGCGCCACCTCTTCCGAGGCCTCTTGTTGGGCGAGATCGACCAGACCATAGGCACAGGCAATTTTCATTTCGTCGTTAATCGTGGTCGCACCGCAGTCAAGCGCGCCGCGAAAAAGGAAGGGGAAACACAGTACGTTGTTGACCTGATTCGGGAAATCCGACCGACCCGTGCCAATAATAGCGTCCGGACGCGCCTCGCGTGTTAGGTCGGGGTGAATCTCGGGATTGGGGTTTGCCATTGCTAGAATCAGCGGATCGGGCGCCATCCCTCTTACCATATCCTGCGTCACACAGTCGGCAGTGGACAGGCCAAAGAAAATATCAGCACCGACCATGGCTTCTGCAAGCGTGCGCTTGTCGGTCTTCCTAGCGTAGCGCTCTTTAAACTCGTTCATGCCTTCTTCACGGCCCTCATAGATGAGGCCCTTGCTATCACACATCAGCACATTTTCGCGTTTGAGCCCCAGGCTCACAATCAGATCTGCGCAAGACATACTGGCCGATCCTGCACCAGAGATCACGAGCTTAACCTCTTCCATTTTTTTCCCCGTGAGCTTTAGCCACGAGATCACAGCCGCTGTCGACACCACGGCGGTGCCATGTTGATCGTCATGAAAGACCGGGATATTCATGCGCTCACGAAGCTGACGCTCAACATAGAAACATTCAGGTGCTTTGATGTCTTCCAGTACGATGCCGCCGAAGGTGGGTTCGAGTGCGGCGATAATATTGACCAGCTTCTCGGGGTCTCTCTCATCGATTTCTAAATCGAAGGTATCGATGTCCGAAAACTTCTTCATCAGAACGGCTTTACCTTCCATCACCGGTTTAGACGCAAGCGCTCCGATAGCACCTAGGCCCAGCACAGCAGTGCCGTTGCTGATAACAGCGACGAGGTTGCCGCGGGCGGTCACTTGCGATGCGTTTAACGGATCCTCAACGATATACTCGCAGGCGTGGGCAACACCGGGAGAATAAGCCATAGATAAATCCGCCTGCGTTTCAAGCGGCGTGGTGGCTCTTACCTCCAGCTTTCCTGGTTTCCCCTCAATGTGGTACTTGAGGGACTCCTCCTTAAAGGTGGGCTTCTCCATCCGAGACTCCGAGTTGTCAGTCAGTTACCACGCCTTCTTCATAACGATCTCATTCATCGTCTAGAGGACGTCCCGCAGCCGGCTATGGCCGCGAATCAAAACGCCACAAGTGAAACATGAATTAGCGCGTCAAATAATGAAAGTTTTACAGTCTGTGACATTGTTATGATTAATCTTACGTCTCAGGAACCGTATTGGTTGTCGGTTAGCGGTTTTCAGTCAAGGCGTTTTACCAGCCAGCATTGGTCGCAATCGCATCCGGTTTTGAACGGACTGGTTTCGACGATCTCACAAGCACTGTTAATGCGCACGCAACAAAGCATTGCAGGCAATCGATGCGCTCTAAACCAATGGGCAGTAACTGAGCACCTCGCATGAAGATCACTCGGTGGGCGAGAAGACAGTCACCGGATGGCCCTCGTGTGCTCACCACCCTATGATGGCAGTGTTCGATACAGGTCATCAACGATTACAGGGAGCTTTATCATGTCGACAAACACCGCGTTGAAAGACTTAGAGGCTGTGCGCGACAAAAGGGGCTATCTACTCCCACATCATGGATTGCTCGCCCTTTCCGCACCGAATCTGCTGCAGCACTACGATCAACTTTATTCCTCACTCACGCTCACAGATCGATACCTCGATCGACATGATCATGAATTCGTTTGGCTGGGCGTATTAATGAGCACCCAAGAAGCCCTCGGCACACATCACGTGCAGCGCTTCCTCGACGCAGGGGGCACCACTGATGAAATCGGTTGCGCAGCGGCGATTACCGCCATTGCCAATGGCAGTCGCCATCATCTTTTTATCGAGGATCACTGGACGCCCCACCTGCCGGACGTCAATGCCGAAAACCAGTACCTCTCGCTGTTCAACAAGATGACACCCGAACTCTCAGCACCCCTTGCCCACATTACTGCCTGTGCGGTGCATACCTGCGTCGGCAATTGGCGAGCATTGGAGTGGCAAATACGCGCGGCCTATGCCGCCGGCACCGAAGAGATTTTATTAGCAGAGGCGCTGTCGCTTGCGATGTTTCCAGGCAGTGTTCCACACTACGTTCGTGGGGCAGACGTGTGGCGGCAGCTGATCCTCAGCAAAGCCGTCGAGGCCTCCGAACCCTTTCAGCAATGGGCCTCACTGAGCGGTCAAGGCGGGTTCGATGAAGCATCCCATGTGAAGCAACCTTAATGTTTGACGTTAGGGCTCACAAATCTGCTCGTTATCAAGCCCTGAATAGATCGTCGAAACATGATAAAACTGCAGCTCTAATTTGAGGTAAGGAGCCGTCAGTATGTCGCGAGTCGTTGTGTCCGGAGTCGTTGAATTTCCTCCTGAAGCGCGGGAAGACGCGTTGGTCAAAGGTAAGGCGCTTATTGAAGGCGCTTACACAGAGAAAGGTTGCCTTCACTATCACTGGACTGCAGACCTCAACCACCCCGGGCGGGTCATCGTGTTTGAGGAATGGGATTCGGGCGCGGATCTCGACGCACACCTCAAAGGTGACTGGTATCGCGACATGTTCGCGCACCTCTCTCAGTACACTATTTTGAGCGCCGACATTAGCAAATACAGAGTCACACTCAAAGAACTGGTCTATGGCGACGACGGCATTGCCAGCGGCTACTTTTCCGACGAAAAATAAACCTCTTCAGTTGGCTCGGCAGTGCAATAAACGCAATGTCTGTAATGGTGAAATGACGCTCCGCCTCAGATGAGGTATCAGTGACCCTTGAACTAGGGTGACGTCTTCCAAGATTGAATCTTGCGATAAATGGTCGAGGGGGCAACCTGAAGGCGCTTCGCAGCACGATTGATACTGCCGTCACACTCCGCAATGGCGGCTTCAATAGCGATTTTTTCGGTGAGCCATAGAGGCTGAATACCTGAATCGTGGGCGGCCAGGTCCTCAACTCGCGGCGCATCAGACAGGCCATCGGTATCGACGGCTATTTCAGTCCCCGAGATCATACGATTCACCATTGTCTGATCAATCTGGTGCGCCACTCCGGTGAGCACCAACTGCCTGAGTGCATTTTCGAGTTGCCGAACATTTCCCGGCCATGAATATCCTCTCAGCGCATTGGCCGCTTCGTTACTCAATGAACTCGGCGCTTTGCCCTCTTCCTCGGTGATACGCGACAAGAACCCATCAGCCAACAACAAGATGTCATCGGCTCTCTCACGAAGCGGCGGCATTCGCAGCGGCACAACGTGAAGGCGATAATAAAGATCTTCCCGCAGCCGACCCTCGCGCATTTCAAAAAGAGGATCACGATTCGTAGAAGCAATAATACGTACGTCGGCGGTTACCTCGCGGGTCGCATCGACCGGCCGGTAAGTCCCATGCTGAATCAGTCGCAAGAGCAGCGATTGCGCTTCGAAGTTCAAACTGCACACTTCATCGAGAAAGAGTGTTCCCGCATCAGCCTGCGCCACCAGTCCATCTGGCGCAGCATCGCTTCTGCCAAATAACGCACGCTCGAGTTGATCAGCGGTTAACGCAGCGCAATCCACCACCACAAAAGGCGCTGGTGCACGCGCTGACAACTGATGAATCGCTCTTGCCGCCAGCTCCTTGCCAGTACCGCTTTCTCCCATGAGAAAAGCCGTCGCTTTCGTGCCCGACAATAACTCGACCGTGTCAAATACGGCCTGCATGGCAGAGGACTGACCAACCAGAGGCCCCAGACGCTCGCGTTTGACCGATAGATCCTCAACTTGCTGGCGCAGCTTGAGCTGATCGGCGGCGTTGAGCAGCGTCACGCGCAATCTTGCCGCGTCGAACGGCTTGCTGAGAAAATCCGTGCCACCGCGGCCCATTGCTTGCTCGGCATATTCAGCGCCGTGCCCTGTCATAACGACCACTGCTGGCTGAGGCGAGAGGCGCTTCACGTCCTCCAACAAATCGAGGCCATTTCCATCGGGCAGTTCGATATCAAGCAGAATGAGTTGGGGGGCCGTGTCGATCAGCCGCTGTCGCGCAGCACCCAGCGTCTGTACCGATGACACGTCAAGACCGCTGCCATCAAGATACCGCGCATAGATCTCGCAGAGTGTCGCACTGTCCTCAACAATGAGGGTTTTCACGTCAGGCCCGCCTCCTGCGGATACACAATGACCGGCTCGAGCCTCTTGGAGAACCGAGCGCTCATCACGATCTTAGATCAGTTGGAGGTTACCAGTTTTTGGTCGCTCTGGGCGTGAATCCAGTAAAGAACCGCGGTGAGTAATAAGACCGCGCCAACTTGGTGTGTCGCCGCCACAGGAATCGCTACCTGTGTCATCACAGTACCAATCCCTAGCAGAAGCTGGCCGGTGATAACTCCCAGCATCAGCATAGCGCTCCGCCGAACCCGGGCGCTGTCGCCAGTCCGCATTGTCTGCACGCTAAAAAATATCACCAGCAGCGTCACGGCATAAGCCAACATGCGGTGATTAAAATGAATGGTCGCCACGCCTTCAAAGGTCGCTTGCCAGCCCTGAGCATAGTATCCGGCAGGGACGAAGGTTTCTCCCATCAACGGCCAAGTGGGGTAAGCGAAACCCGCATCAGTCCCCGCCATAAAACCGCCAGACAAAATCAGCGTGTACACCCCGATTAATAGCACCCCTCCCGGCAATCCAATGTGCTTGAGCGCAGGAGACAGTCCCGCTCCCACACGCAGTAACACCCACATCATCAAGGCATAAATCGCCACCGCCACACCCAGGTGTGCGGTCAGGCGATACTGTGACACCGATGGCCGATCAACCAAGCCACTTTGCACCATGTACCAACCGAGGAGGCCCTGAGCACCGCCCAATATCAAGAGTAAAATCAGGGTCGGTAGCAGCTGTGGTGCGATCATCCGCCTTAGCGCAAAGACCACCAACGGCACGAAGTACATCAGACCGATCAAACGTCCCAGCACGCGATGTAAGTACTCAAACCAAAAAATCTGCTTAAAACCGCCGAGATCCATTCCTTGATTAATCTTCAAGTACTCTGGGTATTGCTGGTAAGTCTCAAAGGTTTGCAGCCACTGGGCCTCTGTGAGCGGTGGGATCACCCCCATAATCGGGCGCCAATCAACCATCGACAAACCGGATTCAGTCAGCCGTGTGACACCACCCAATAGAATCATTCCCAAGATCGTGGCGGCACAGATTGCCAACCATCCTGCTATCCAGCGCGCATTGTGTTGCGCGTCCACTGTTGTCGCTGTCATCATCCCGCCCCCCTAGCTTGCTCATTCTAGCGAAAACCACGCAGAAAGTGCGTGGTAGCGTAAACTCGAGGCCGTCGCAGGAGACCTTTGTGCCACTCATCAGACTCAATCAAATCGAATTCAGCATCGGCACACAGATGCTATTGGACAAAGTCAGCCTGACGCTGGAAAAGGGGGACCGACTCGGTTTGCTCGGCCGCAATGGTGCTGGAAAGTCTACGTTGCTGCGCATTTTGTCAGGTGAATTACTGCCAGAAGACGGTGAGCGCTGGGTGGACCCCAATATTCAGGTCACCCGGCTTGAGCAAGCGCTGCCTGACAATCTAGACCTCACCACTTATGAGTACGTGGCGACCGGGCTGGCAGACGTGGGCGCGCTGCTCAGTCGCTTCCACTCGCTGGCCGCAGACGGTTCGGCGGAGGCACTGAAAGAGCTCAGTACGATACAGGATCAACTCGAACATGCTGACGGCTGGTCTCTGGACCAGCGTATCGCGCGCATACTCGATCAGCTCGATCTCACCGCCACCGAAGCGCTATCGACCTTATCAGGCGGTTGGCGGCGGCGCGTCGCGCTGGCACGCGCACTCGTTAGCGAACCCGACGTGCTGCTGCTCGATGAGCCGACCAATCACCTCGACATTCCCTCTATCGACTGGTTAGAGCAGCAGGTCCAGCAGTTTGGTGGCGCCATTGTCTTAATCACCCACGACCGCCGTTTTTTACAAAGAGCCTGCACCCACATCGGCGAACTTGACCGAGGTCACCTCGCGTTGTGGGAGTGTGACTATGAGCGATTTCTGTTTCTGCGTGATCAACAAGCCGCCGCCGAACAGCGCGCCGACGCGCTATTTGATAAAAAATTAGCACAAGAAGAAACCTGGATTAGGCAGGGTATTAAAGCACGCAGAACGCGTAACGAAGGACGAGTCAGAGCGCTGGAGAGCATGCGCGAGGAACGCAGTCAGCGAAGAGCCGCACAGGGTAAGGGCCAGTTCCGCATTGAAGAAGCGGCCCGCTCTGGCAAGCGAGTCGTCGAGTTAGAGCAGGTCTCCTTCTCTTACGAGGAAGAGAAGATCGTGGATAACTTCTCAACCATTATTCAGCGTGGCGATCGCATCGGTATTGTTGGTGGCAATGGCGTCGGTAAAAGCACACTGATCAAACTATTACTGGGCGAGCTGAGCCCCAACGAAGGCACCGTCTCGATTGGCACGAAGTTAG
>CAJWWJ010000036.1 GCA_913048575.1 uncultured Halieaceae bacterium | reverse complement strand
CATCAGCTTCTCCCAAAGCGCTTCGCCTTGGCTGCCATCCAGTAAAAAAAGCTCGTAGCCCAACTCACTCGACCAACCGGTGCGTGAGATCACCAGCGGAATACCGTCGAGCTCGAAATGATCGAGCCAGTAGTACTTGAGGTCACGGATCGCCTCGCCAAACAGCGTAGCCATGATGTCGCCACTCTTGGGGCCTTGAAGCTGAAGTGGGGAGACGTCGGGTTCACAAATGGTGACGTCGAGGCCCGCGTGGGTGGCAACGCCTTGTGCCCACATCAGCACGTCGCTATCCGCCAACGACAACCAAAACCGGTTCTCCTCAAGGCGCAGCAGCACTGGGTCATTCAAGATGCCGCCCGTCTCATTGGTGATGAGTACGTACTTACATTGACCGACTGCGCACTGCGAAAGATTGCGGGGCGTCAGCAACTGTAAGAAGGTAGCCGCGTCTGGTCCTGTAATCTCGACCTGACGCTCCACCGCTACATCGCAAAGGATGGCGTCGTTCACCAAGTTCCAAAAGTTTTGTTCGGGGTCGCCGAATGACCGCGGAATGTACATGTGGTTATAGACCGAGAAGTCGGTGGCGCCCCACCTGACTGTGCCATTAAAAAATGGTGACTTCCGGATCTGGGTCCCAAACCCAAAGTCTTTGGTTGTGGTGGAGGGCATGTTCTTCCTTAGGATAAAGGCTAGGCTCAGGGCCCAGCTTTCGTCATTTTTTTTGACGCCGTCTTTTTACGGTGCGAGCAGCAAACTAGAGTGCTTCAAGCCGACACTTTTGTGTCTAAAAGCGTCGAGCGGATGTTTAGAAGAATCTCATCATCACCCACGTGGGTGAACACATTGGATTCGAGGAATGCTCATTAGTGCGGATAACAATCCATTCCGCTCGTTGGGCCGTATCGCCATGGCAATCCGGCGCCCCCTTTTACTGGTCTTTCATGAATAAACTTCGTCAGGAGTGGTTCTCCAATATTCGCAGCGATCTGCTTGCGGGATTGGTAGTGGCATTGGCACTCATCCCCGAGGCCATTGCCTTCTCCATCATCGCGGGTGTCGATCCGCGTGTGGGGCTGTATGCCTCCTTTTGTATTGCTGTGGTGATCGCTTTTGCGGGTGGGCGACCCGGTATGATCTCGGCCGCCACGGGCGCCATGGCGCTCCTGATGGTGACGCTGGTTAAAGAGCACGGACTCGAGTATCTGTTCGCCGCCACTATCCTCACCGGCATCTTGCAGATTATTGCGGGTTGGATTCGGCTCGGCGAGTTGATGCGGTTTGTCTCGCGCTCAGTCGTTACCGGTTTCGTGAATGCGCTGGCGATTCTGATCTTTATGGCCCAGCTGCCCGAACTCATCGATGTGCCTTATGCGGTGTATGTCATGGCGGTTGCTGGTCTGGGAATTATTTATGGCCTACCCTTTATCACGCGGGTGTTGCCGTCTCCCCTAGTGGCTATCGTGTTGCTCACGGCAGTCTCGATTTACTTCGGTATCGACGTCCGGACGGTCGGCGATATGGGCGATCTGCCGTCGACGCTTCCTGTGTTTCTGATCCCAGATATTCCGCTCAATCTGGAAACGCTGGAGATCATCTTCCCCTACGCCGTCACGCTAATGGTGGTGGGGCTGCTCGAGTCGCTCATGACTGCCACCATCGTCGATGACCTAACCGATACCACCAGCAGCAAGAGCCGCGAGTGTATGGGCCAGGGTGTGGCCAATATTGCCAGCGGTTTTCTGGGTGGCATGGCGGGCTGCGCGATGATCGGCCAGTCGGTGATCAACGTGAAATCGGGTGGTCGTGGGCGCTTGTCCACGCTCAGTGCGGGCATTTTCCTGCTGCTGCTTTTGTTGTTTTTCAGCGATTGGGTTCGACAGATTCCCATGGCGGCGTTGGTCGCTGTGATGATCATGGTATCTATCGGCACCTTTAACTGGGATTCTATTCGCAGCCTGCGAACCCATCCACCGAGCTCGAGCGTAGTGATGGTGGTCACGGTTGCTGTGACGGTCTCTACCCACGATCTTGCGCAGGGCGTATTGTCAGGGGTACTGCTTTCGGGTTTCTTCTTCGCCCAAAAGGTCGGTCGTATTCTGGTGATTCGTTCCCAGTCTGAGAATGAGGGTCGGGTCAGGACTTACACCGTGCTGGGCCAAGTCTTTTTTGCCAGTGCAGACCGATTCGCCCAATCTTTCGATTTTAAAGAGGTCATCGACACTGTGCGGATTGATGTCAGCCGCGCCCACTTCTGGGACATCACTGCGGTCAGTGCTTTGGACAAGGTGGTGCTCAAGTTCCGCCGTGAAGGAGCGGATGTCGAGGTCATTGGCTTGAATGAGGCCAGCGCAACGATGGTGGATCGCTTTGGTTTACACGACAAGGACGGGGCAGAAGATCTGCTCCTGCCTCAGTAGCCGCCAGTATGAAGCAGCCGAAAAAAGTGCTCGCTTGCGTTGACCAGTCGCCCTACGCCGACTATGTGGCCGACTACAGTGCCTGGGTCGCCCAAAAATTTAACCTGCCACTTGAGTTGCTCCACATCATTGATCGCCATCAGGAAACCGCCACTAGCGATGATCACAGTGGAGCCATTGGGTTTGATGCCCAGGAGAACCTGCTGAACCGGCTGGCCGAAGAGGAGGGAGAGCGGACCCGCGCTACCCGAGAGCAAGGTCGCGTCTTCTTGAACGAGCTGAAAAAGCGCTGCGAGCACCATCAGGGATTGTCGGTGGACGTTCGGCAGCGCTACGGGCAGCTCCTAGAAACGCTCGACGAACAGCAGCAGGATGTCGCGCTCTATGTATTGGGTCGCCGGGGTAAATCGGCCGATCAGACCCAGCGCGATCTCGGGCGGCATGTCGAAAGTATCAGCCGTAAAATTCGCCGGCCGATTCTCACCGTTGCCAACACATTCGCTGAGCCGAAGAACGTGTTAGTTGCTTATGACGGTAAGCGTATGACGCGTAAATGCGTCAGTTTACTTGCCGGTAATGCAGCGCTCACTGACTTGCCTGTTCATGTGGTGATGTCAGGCAAACAAAATGGCGAGGCAGACAAGCATCTGGAGTGGGCGAGCAGCACTCTGGCAAAAAGCGGGTTTGAGGTAGAGACAGCCTATCTGCCGGGGGATCCGGAGCAACAGATCCCGCAGGCGATTGCCGACAGGGAGATCGATATGCTGGTGATGGGGGCGTATAGCCGCTCACCCATCAAAAGCCTGTTTCTGGGAAGTAAAACCAACGAATTGCTTCGAGCCTCCAGGGTGCCGACGGTCACGGTCCATCTTTAGGAGCTACCTAGGCGCCAGTTTTACAGACACTACTCGTCCTGGCGCACTGTGGGTTCTGGGGCTCCCTCTGTCTTTCTAGGTGTTACTAATCAATCAATAGCGCTCCGGCTGTTCAGCAGCTCTTTTTGACAAGTTTCCTAACCCGCTCGCAGCAACTTCAAAAACGCCCACTGGCTGCTCAACCAGCTACTGTGTTTTGGCAGATCGTCGTTAATATCAGCGGTGCGGGTGCCATAAAACACGTGCATAACGCTCGGCGGCAATGCACTGGGTTCGACAAAATTCTGTGTCGAGATAAACGCATAGCCTTTGTCTCCCTCCCCCATTTTGGCCATCACGGGTTTGTGGCAGGCATCGCAGATGCCGCGGTCAATCGCGACAAAGCGTTTGTACTTGCCGTAGGTGGTCGCCTGCTCGGGGAGTGTCACAGCAGGTAATTTGAACAAGGTCACGTCTGCAAAATGCGCCTGATATTTATCCTGACAAATCGTGCAGTGGCAAAAGAAGCGAACGATGGGCTCACCTTGTGTTGAGAATTGATTTGTTCCGCAAGGACATTGGCAACTGCGTTGAATGGTTTCCATCTTCTTGGCCTATGTTGATGTGCTCTCATCTGACGATACTTTATATTGAACTGACGGCGGGCGCCTGAGCTTGGGAACCCCAGCCAATGCTTAGAGTATGGCTATGCTGCCGTAGTCGAGCATGAGACGCTAAAACCGCCGCACACAGGTAGCGTGTAGATAGCTTGAACTGATCTTTTGCATACAAAGGCGCAACAAGCACAGCGGCGACAGTTTGGCGGTGTCTACGGTATGAGCGGAGCATGATGGCCCAATGAAGATAAGTCGCTTGATAACTCTTTTGGCCTTGCTGTCGCTTTGTGCGTGCCGCAGTGGCGAGCCGCAGGACGACGAGTCTGTAACGTTTCTCGAAGCAGATGTTGTAATCAGAAATGCCAAGATCTTTACATCAAGTGCCGAACAGTCTTGGGCAGAAGCATTAGCGATTTCCAATGGCCAATTTGTCTACGTGGGAGACAATGAGGGCGCCGAGGCCATTCAGGCCTCGTTGAGTGCGGATTTACAAGGCCGACTGGTTTTACCTGGACTAATAGATGGTCATGCTCACCCGGGTTACGTCAGCGTAGAGAACTTCGGCGAGGTCTCGGGCGAGACCAAAGAGGCTCTTTTGGCGTCAGTGAAGGCTTATGCGGACCAGCACCCTGAGCAGAGGTGGTTGCGGCTGTGCTGTTGGCCCACGGCAATGTTTGTTGATGGCACAGAAGGTCCCCAAAAGGAGGTGCTGGACGCCGTTCTTCCCGATCGACTCGTATGGTTTGAGAGCGAGACAGCACACGACTTCTGGTTGAACTCCAAAGCTTTGGCCGAATTGGGGGTCGATAGCACCACCCCAGATCCAAAGCCCGGTTTGGCAATGTATGTCCGCGATGATCAGGGTAACCCCACCGGTTGGGTTAAGGAGGGCGCAGGTGTCCAGCACTTTGCTGAACAGTTTGCGCTGATTGATCCGATGCACATTGAGCGTCACAGAGACGCAGTGGCTGAAATTCTAGACGTGATGAGTGGTCATGGATTGACGGCTATCTTTGACGCCGGTAACAAAGGCTATGGCGACCATGTATACAGTGTCATTGCGTCCTTGGAGAAGGAGGGGCGCCTCCCGCTGAGGTATTACGGGACGTACCAGATTTTCACTCCCGAGCGCGCCGCGAAGGCAATCGCCGAGGTAAAACGCTATCGCCGACAGTATGGCGGGCCGTTGTTACGCTTCAATTCGGTGAAGGTATTTATGGACGGCATCAGTGCCAATCAATCCGCCTCCTATACTCAGCCTTACATAGGGAGTGGCATTACGAGCGAGCCACTATTGTCGACAGAGGAGTTGACCACACTATTACTGGCGCTTCATGAGGAAAAGCTCGACCTCATGGTGCACAGCATCGGTGATCGCGCGATTCACACGGTACTCGACGCCGTAGAGGCGGCTCAGGCTGAAGTGGAGGGTGTCTTTTACCCTCGCGTCACTGTTGCCCATTTGGCGCTAATTGATCCCGCGGATTTAAACCGTATAGAGACGCTAGGCGTGGTTGCGAACTTTTCGCCGTGGTGGTTTGGGGTCGAATCCAGTCCGGTCGTTCGCGATCTGTTGGGTCCGGAGCGTTATGACGCGATGTATCCGGCTAGGACGGTGTTCGAAACGGGTGCTCGCGTGACTTTTTCCAGCGACGAATGGTGGGGCGGGGACATGCTGCCCACCTACGTCAGCCCTTATTTGGGAATTCAGACAGGGCATACTCGGCAATACCCGAAGGAGTGGTGGCAATCCAAGAATGACGGTGTCCGTGCGCCGGTTTCAGAGCGCCTGGAACTTGAACAGCTTCTGGCCGGCTACACGCGCAACGGTGCTTATCAGCTGCGTTTGGGAGACTCGCTAGGCACCATCGCGGTGGGCAAAGACGCAGACTTTTTGGTGCTGGAAGAGGATCTGTTCGAGATCGACCCGCACAGAATCTGGGCGCTACAGCCCTCTTTGGTGGTCATGCAGGGCAAAGTTATGCAGGGCGCCTTGCCAGATTAAGCGCACATCTGTCGGACGCGTCTAACGGTTTGAGAAAGCAGTCTTCTGACGATCTCGGTTGTACCTGTTTTGTTTGCAACACTGTGAGTGCGCCTGCGGTTGCAAGTGATGCAGGCGATGGCGCAGTTTAATGCGATAAGTCTGCTACCGCCCGATAGGCCTGATCGATGGCGACATGCGTGTAGGCAGAGGCGCCTGCATCGGCGTTGGCGATCGTAATAGAGCCAAATGGCTGCCGAGCAATTTCATGCGGCGCTTCACCAGACTCCCACTCCGGGTCCCAAAGTTGCATGTATTCATAGGCGTAGCCGTGGGGCCAACGATTAACCGTGATCGCAAGAATATCTTCGGCGACATCGAAGCCAGCGGGGCCTAATAGCCCGTCGAGCACCGTGCGCACCTCGCGTTCAAAGTCCTCAAAGCTGAGCTCCAGTAATTTCTGGCGGGAGCCTCGGAGTTGACTGCGGATATCAACAGCGTCCTCGGGCGGAGAAACCGAGCCCCAAAAAACCAGTGATACAGCCTCGTTCGCTGTATCGGACCGTCTGTAGCCACCGGTATGGAGGCCTTTGAATAGGAAAAGCCTCGCGTGCAGCCTGCCGGGGCAGGACACCGCATCAACGCCAAGTTTGTCCAGCGCCTGGCTGTTGCGAAGTAGGACGTTGGTCAAGATCATGGGCACCTTGACCTGATACTTCAGTGCGGCCTTCTGTGTGTCGGACATGGCGGGACAAAGGTGAGGGATGATGCTGTGATAGCAGGCCAGTACGCTATGCCGAGCCGATACCTGTTGAAGTTCGCCTTCTGATGACGCATAGGTCACTGAGACCCCCTGATCGATGTTGTCGACGCCTATAACCGTTGAATTGAGCCGCAACCTCACGTTGGCGTTTTCCTGGTCCAAGGCGGAATAGTCAAATTGCGTCATGGCGACGTTCTCTGCAGTAGCATTTGGCGCCGACTGCGGTACGAGTTTGGCTACCATGAGGCGCACCAAGCTGGCATTGCCGTCTGGCCACATCGCCACCGGATATCCAAAGCTGTCCTCACTCCAATCTTCGCCGAACAGGTGAGCCCCGGGGTAACCCTCCCACATAGCCTCAGCGGCGGAGATGGCGCGCATTTCCAATCCCCACGATCCGTGCTCTTCCTTATCGAAAAGTTGCACCGCGTCTTCAGTTAAGCCGCCGTATTGCCGGAGAAAATCGGGATAACTGATGCTCGACAATAGGTCTTCAGCCTCAGCCTCGGTCCAATCTTCAAGGCTAGGCGCACTGTCGTAGAACCGTTTGAGTGAATCTCGGCCGGCATCTGAAATCGGTATCTTATCGATGTCCTCTGTCGTGAGCTTTGCCGACAGGTTGAAGTTGGTAACCAGTCGATTCACGCCATAGGTGGTTTCATCGAACCACATAGCCGGGCTATTCGGTGCATCCCGACCGTAGGCAAATTCCATCTGCTTGCGCATGCCTTTGCAATCAACGCCATGTTCCTGCATGAAAGCGTTGACGGTCTTGCTAAAGCTCCACCACTCTAGATTATGTGTGCCACCCATTGAGAGCACCATCTCTCCGCTCTGATGAAACTCATTACGCTTGGCGTGGCCACCAAAGTCATCGTGGTTCTCAAGCAATAATATTTTTGAGTCGGCACCAAAGCGTTTTTGGTAGTAGTGAGCCGCAGCTAACCCTGAAATACCTGCGCCCACGACAATCAAGTCATAGTGCTCTTCTGTCGACTTGGGTTCAGGGAACTTAGCACCGTCTCGGGCAAGTGCATGCGCAATTTCGTATGCGCCCGGGTGGGAACCGCGCATGCCGGTTTTGACCGGTGGGTAGTCGGCTATCGTCATACGCTGCGCGCCTGCACTGACTGCAGCACTGGCATTCGCTAAACCAGAAGAACCGAGCGCACCGGCTTGTAGCGCAGCACCTGCGGCAACGGCGGCGCCCTGCACAAAATCCCGTCGTGTAATGGCGCGCTGCATCCCAATTCGCTTATCCGATGGTTTTTTCATTGTCCTTGCACTCGTTAATCTTTTAAAAAATGTGGGTTAGCTCACACGCAACAGCAGTGCATGCCTGATGGGGAAATCTATAAAGAACGGTTGCCTTCATCTCCCCCGTCTTTTCGTGAGGCGGCCATGCAGTAAAAAACTGATCAACATGCCCAGCCCTAGTAGCAGCACTGACATCAATCCCCTATAGGGCTGCTCGGGTGACCATGCGTCGCTCTGAGCTAGCCAAAAGTGCAGGTAGAGCGTGATCAGCCAAGGCAAAATGACTATGGACCAAGTTAAAAGCCGCTGTACGTTACCCATGGTTTACCAGTTCCTTTGGCGTCACAGTGGTGGTGGCTCGCCAGTAAAATGACTAAGCAGTCCCTTAAAGAGTCTAACGCTTCACGGCATTGACACAATGGGATGCTTGGCGGAGCCTGTCTCGAGCAAGTAGGAGAACAATGTGCTCGCAGTGTGGATAGAGGGGTGGCGACTGTTCGCAGTTGTATCCGCGGCCATCACCGCTTTCATGATGTTGCGTTTGGTGACGACAGACTTTTCGTCGCCTCAAGATCTGTCGGCGATGATCCAGTACTCGGTTCGATGGGCGGTGCCTTTCATTTTTCTGGTGATCGCGACTTCCGCACTGTTTAGGCTTTTCCCAGGCCGCTCGACACGCTGGTTGCTGCGGAATCGGCGCTACATAGGGCTCTGTTTTGCTGTTGCGATGGCTTGGCAGGGCGCCTTTATTTTCATCGTGTCTTTCTCACACTCAGCGCACTACTACAGCGAAATCTACTTCTTGCGTGACGAGCTCGAGGGCAGCAGTGGCTATTTATTTCTCGCCGCGATGACGATGACCTCATTTGGCATTGTTCGACGTCGTATCACAGCCGAGCAGTGGCGCTTTCTGCACCTCAGCGGCGTGATTTTTCTGTGGGCTTATCCCTTCAGTGTTTATTGGTGGAACGTTTTTTATTATCAGACACAGCACTGGTTTGACTGGCTTTTTTATGCACTGGGCTACACCGCATTCGCAGTGAGAATTTTAGCTTGGGGGAAGGGTAGAGGCATGATGCCCGGTGTCGGTGTAAGGCGGTCCCTGGGTGGCGGGGTCGTGCTGTTGTCTCTCGTTCTCGCGCTTTCCGGTCATTTGTGGCAGCCCGCATTATCGACCGCCTTATTAGCACCGGCGTGGTCAGCCGAGTTGGAGCTGTGGCTCCCTTTTTGGCCATTTGAGCCCTTTCTGCCTTTACTCATTATGGCTTTGGGGGTTTGGACGGCCACTGCCGAAACTGATACTGACGGCTCGCTTCACCGCGCTCCTGCGTAATCAAACCGATATGCTTTAGAACGTTGCGTGGTTGGTGGCCTATAGGGTCAGTGGTCATGCCCGCAAAACGCTCGGTAAGGTGATCAACAAATTGGGTGTCCGTGGTCAACTGCGCAGACAGCGCAGCACCACATGTGATCAAGGGAGCAAAAGCGAGGCATATGGCGGATCAGGACACGATCATTATTGGCGGTGGGCACAACGGTCTTGTTTGCGCCATCTTGCTGGCGCGCGCTGGTCAGCGGGTCACCGTGCTTGAGGCCGGGCCCAACTTGGGGGGCATGGCGGCTGAGCGCGAGTTTTACCCCGGTTTTAAGTCCGCACTCGCACAAACACTCTACGCCATGCCGCGCTCGCTCATTCGAGAGCTGGATTTGGCCGCGAATGGATTGGAGTTCGTGACTGAGCCGCTGCCTATTAGACCGCTATCTGTCGCAGGCACTGCCCAGTCGATTACCGCCTTATCATTAACGGGCGCACAGGACGACGACACAGCAGCTTATCCGAAGTACGTCACCATGCTGGCGAAGTTTGCAGCAGCGCTGGCGCCTTTCTGGGAGCGGACGATGCCCCGAGTGGGGGCAACCGGTGCGGCAGACCTCATGACGTTTGGCAAGCTGGGACTCAAGCTGCGCTTGCTGGGCAAGGACGATATGTTGGAGTTCTTCCGGATCGCGACATTGCCCATGCGCGATTTGCTCGATGAGACTTTTTCAGACGATCGGCTCAAAGCGGCCTTATGCTGGGACGCGCTCATAGGCTCGCAATTGGCGCCCCGATCGCCTAACCAAGCCGTCCTCACTTTGTTGAACCGGATGGCGGGTAAAGATGCGGGCCAACATGTTATTCCTAAAGACGGCATGGCAGGGTTGGTAAGCGCCCTCGAAAACGCTGCGGTGAAAGCGGGAGTGACCATCAGAACCGACTGCAAGGTGAAGTCAGTGCAGATCGAGGGTGATGAAAATGGTCAGCGGTGCAGCGGCGTGGAGCTCGAAAGTGGCGAACTGCTTCTGAGCGATCGCGTGGTATCGAGTGCAGATCCGCAAACGACTTTTCTGAAGCTGGTTGGTGCGCAGCACCTAGAAATTGAATTCACTAATCGTATTCGCCGGCTGCGTAATCGGGGCTACGTCGCCAGAGTGCATCTGGCGTTATCGGGGCTGCCCGCGTTTCAGTGCCTCGACTCACCAATGGGAAGACTCATCATTGCGCCCACTATGGACAGCATCGAATTTGCGTGGGACGCCGCGAAGTACGGAGAGTTACCGGAGGCACCCGTGATGGAGGTGTTGATTCCTTCTCTTCAGGAGCCGAATTTGGCACCTCAGGGTCAGCACGTATTAGCGGCTAATGTGATGTATGTGCCCCATGATCTGAAGTCAGGCTGGACGCCCGAGAGCCGCGCCGAGTTGCTGAACACAGTGCTGAGCGAGCTGGCGCGTTATGCCCCTGGTATTCAGGACTTAGTGGTCTCCAGCGAGTTACTCACACCTCAAGACCTCGCTTCCCAGTACCACGTGACCAATGGCCATTGGCATCATTGCGAGCCTGCTATTGATCAGCTTCTGATGATGCGACCTACCTATGAAGCCGCGCAATACGCGACGCCTATTTCTGGGCTCTATTTGTGTGGTGCTGGATGCCACCCTGCCGGTGACGTGAGCGGGAATCCCGGGCGCAACGCCGCCAAGGAGATCCTGGCATGAAGCGTTACGACGCCATCATCATAGGTGCGGGGCACAATGGTCTGACGGCTGCGGCCTATTTAGCGAAGGCTGGTTTGGATGTCGTCGTGCTGGAGAAAAACGATTACATCGGGGGTGCCGCGGTCACCCGCGAAATGCACGAGGGTTGGTTTTACTCCAGTTGTTCGTACGTTTGCTCGATGATGCGGCAATCGATTCATCGCGATCTCGATCTCACGCGACATGGCCTACTGCTGGTCCCTTACCTAGGCACGGTGAATTTCAGTGACCGTGGTGATCGAGTGTTGATCGATTACTCTGACGAAGAGGCGGCTTACCTCGAACTTCGTCGTCATTCTCCACACGATGCGGACGCGATGTCGCGCTTCCAGGCTGATCTCGGCAGATATGCACAGTTAATTCGCAAAACGCTGATGAGGACGCCCCCAGACCCGAGCTCATTCAAGCCACGAGATATTCGGGAACTCCTCTGGATGGCCAAGCAGTTCTGGAATCTCGGTGAGCGGGAACTCTATGAATATATCCGCTTTTTCACGATGAGTGCTGCAGATTTTTTGCATGACTATTTTGACGATGACCTGATCAAAGCCGCCATGGCGAGCCCGGGCATTATTGGAACGGCTCTGGGTGTTTATTCGCCTGGTTCTGCTTATATTTTGCTGCATCACGTCATGGGCGACGTTGACGGCAACGTGGGCGCTTGGGGTCTTGCCAGGGGTGGCATGGGCGCCATTTCACACGCGCTGGCGGGGGCGTTAAAAGAGCATGGCGGAGAGATCCGCACCGAGGCGCCGGTGCATCAAATTTTGGTCAAGAACGATGCCACCGTTGGCGTAGCGCTTGAGAACGGCGACGAGGTGTTTGCGGATATCGTGGTGTCCAATCTTGACGCTAAACGGACCTTTACCAAGATCATGGACCGCGCAGACCTTCCTGACGGTATCTACGAGCGCGCAAAAAATTTCAAGATTCGCGGTTCATCTGGCAAGGTCAACATCGCCCTCTCGGGCATGCCCAAGTTCACCCATGTGCCTGAAAATCGCTATATCAATCGGGGTGGACAAGGGTTTACGGGCTCTATGGAGACCATGGAGCGCGCTTACGACTGCTGGAAGCGTGGTCGCTGGTCAGACGATCCTTTCATAGAGGCAGTGATTCCCTCGGCCTGGGATCCCACCGTGGCGCCACCGGGTTGTCATTGGATGTCGACATTCATCCAGTACTGCCCGCCAACGCTGGCTGATGGCGAGTGGACCCCCGAGAAGCGCGATGCCTTTGGCGCCACCGTCATCGACAAGATTGAACGCTACGCACCGGGATTCAAAGATCTTGTTGTACACGCCGAAGTGAGGACGCCTCACGAGATTGAGAACGAGATTGGCCTTACCGAGGGCAATATTTTTCAGGGGGAGCTGACTATAGACCAGCTGCTCTTTAATCGGCCATTCCCCGGTTATGGGCAGTACCGCATGCCGCTAAAGAAGATGTACATGTGCGGCTCGTCCACCCACCCCGGCGGCGGCGTCTCGTCGGCCTGCGGCGCCAACGCGGCGCGGGAAATTCTACGTGACTTGCGCAAGCCCAATACGGTGCCAGAGGACGATTTCTATGACGAATAGGACCGACATCCTCAGAGACGACACCAGTGACCCTTTTGCTGGAGAGCGGTTGAAGGTCTCCTACTTTCATGACCGAGAGAAGGTGCTGAACCTGCGGGATGCATGGTCGTCATGGAACGGCTTTAAGTTTGCCGACTATTACTATGATGTCGATTACGAGTATTTCTGCATTCGCAACACCTGCGGCACCTATGACATCTGTCCGATGCAGAAATATTTGGTTGAGGGTGAGGACGCCCTGCCTATGCTCAATCGCATGGTGACCCGCGACTTAAACAAGCTCAGGGACAATCGCGTGACCTATGTTGCGTGGTGTACTGACTCGGGTAGGTTGATTGATGATGGCACAGTGTTCCGTCTTGGTGAAAACCGCTATC
>CAJWWJ010000035.1 GCA_913048575.1 uncultured Halieaceae bacterium | reverse complement strand
GCATATCGGTCTCACCGGTCCAAAACCAATCGGGCAAGGGTGTCGAGGCGTTAAGTGTATTGTGCGTTTTGTAATCTGGCATATGGTGCCAATAAAGCCCTCGCACATATTCACGCCAACCCAAGACTTGCCGGATAAACCCCTCAGCGGCAGCCAATGAACAATCGCCCTTTCGGTAAGCTGCCTCAACCCGTTCACACACCGCCAATGGTTCTAGCAGACCACAATTGAGGTACATCGAAATTAAGCCGTGAAATAACCAGGGCGACGATTCCGTCAGGGCGTCTTGATAGGTCCCAAAATAGGGCAATGCATGAGTACAAAACCAGGATAGTTCGTCCGCTGCGTCCTCTGCCGTCACCGCCCACCGAAACGCGCTCAAGTCCCCCGGATTATCTGGAAAAGCCTCATTCACTGCTTTTATGACTTCGCGAGTCATCGCATCCTGCGGTGGGGTGGGACGCTCTGGAATCTCACATTGGCCCCGCCATCCCGAGCGATTCTCAGCGTCATAGTTCCACTTGCCGCCCTCTGGCTGATCGCCATCCATCAGCAAGGCATAGCGCTTGCGCATCTCGCGATAAAAATACTCCATGCGCAACTGCTTGCGGCCTTCCGCCCATTGGCTAAACTCCTCTATAGAAGACAGGAAACGGGTATCTTCGAGGATTTCGACTTCCCTCTCGAGGGCGGCTGACCACGTTTGCATCTGCGCTCGGAGCCGATATTCCCCCGGCTCACAAACGACCAATCGGTTAAAACCCACTTGTGCCTGAGCCCGCTCACATGCCGCCAGTAACGTGGGTAGCGCTTCCTCGAAGGCGTAATACTCGACCTGAAATCCCCGCTCGCGCAACGCCACCGCAAAATGTCGCATCGCGCTGAACAGTAACGCGATCTTGTGGCGGTTGTGACGCACATAAGTGGCCTCCTCGACCACTTCTGCGAGGATAACCACCACTTCTGCTGGATCAGCTGAGATGAGCCCCGGGTGTTGCCAACTCAGCTGGTCACCCAGCACTAAAATACCTGTCGTTTTATTCATGCTCTTCCTACGGCGGCAGCGTCGGCCCAGACCAGTTGCCCGCTCTACTGAAACGCGACAGACTGAGCCGGCATGGTGACGAGGCCCAGCCTCGAAGGACTATTCACATGATCTGGTTCAAACGATTTCTGACTGCCTGTGCAGCGCTGTCGCTGTTGTTGGTCATCGGATTTTTCACGCTCGCCCCCCAATGGGTGGATCGAAACGCCAATGTCGTGACGGGGGGGGCAGGACCGGCGCCCTCTGCAGGGACACTGGCACTGCATCAACAGCTACTGGTCGGTGATTTACACGCCGACTCAGCTTTATGGGGCCGAGATCTTTTGACGCGTCATCGTTGGGGCCAAGTTGACCTACCACGGCTCATCGAGGGCGGCGCGGCGCTGCAAATGTTCACCACGGTGACCAAGTCACCACGAGGACAAAACTATGACCGCAATGCCTCGGATGCGGCGGATAATATTACGCTGCTTGCGCTGGCACAGCGTTGGCCGGCAGCGGCCTACAATAGCCTTTTCGCCCGCGCGATGCTGCAAGCGGAGCGGGTGCTGACAGCGGCAGAACACAGTTCGCAACTGACCCTAATCCGTTCAAAAAGAGACCTCAGTCGCTTGTTATCGCAGCGCGCAGACGGCGAGAGGATCGTGGGCGCCTTACTGGGTACAGAAGGATCTCATGCGCTGGACGGCGAACTGGAAAATATCGACCGGCTTTATGCTGCGGGCTTTCGGATGATGGGCCTCCAACATTTTTTTGATAACCGCCTAGGCGGCTCCCTTCATGGCGAGTCACAAACGGGCCTGACCCGCTTTGGGATCGACGCTGTCAAAAAAATGCACGCAATGGACGTGATGATTGATGTCGCACATAGCAGTGAAGCCACAGTGCGCGATACCTTGGCCGCGACCGGCAATGGGGCACTGATCGTGAGCCATACCGGCTTTCAAGGTCATTGCCCAAGCCCGCGTAACATTAGCGACGAGACGATGGCGCTGATTACGCAAGCAGGTGGACTGATCGGCGTCGGCTTTTGGGCAGATGTCACTTGCGGCGAGAGCGTTACCGCTATTGCAGAGGCGATCCGTTACGGTGTGAAACGCTTTGGTGCGTCGCATATCGCCCTAGGTTCAGATTGGGACGGTTCTGTCACGACGCCCATCGACGCCGCGCAACTGCCCCACCTGACCCAGGCGCTGGTCGACGCCGGGCTCAGTGAGGCGACTATCCGTGCCGTCATGGGCGGCAACATGGCGCGTTTTCTGAACGAGCATTTGCCACCCACTTGATCGCCCAACGCTGCATGAGATGCTTCAGGGGTGTTGTCTGACTCAGGAGTCTAAGAGCAGCGCCGCCAGCCTTTTGCGATGGTGAATCGCTCCACCATACATCTGCTGCGCCCATTGAGCGCGGCGGATGAACAGCGTCGAGTCACAGTCCCAGGTAAAACCAAAGCCGCCATGAAACTGCACAGAGCGATCCCCAGCAAACACCATGACGTCGTCTGCTGCCACTTTGGCCATTCTGCAAGCCGTCTCGGCGTCTTCGGATAATGGGTCATCATCCACCACACTCGCACCGTGATAAATAAACGAACGCGCGTTTTCCATGCCCACATAAATATCAACCGTGGGATGTTTCAATGCCTGATAGGACCCGATCAATTTCCCAAATTGCTTGCGCGTTTTGAGGTAGTCCGTAATACCACTAAGACACAAGGCTGCAGCGCCCGTCGTCTCTGATGCCGTGAGCAGCGCCCCCAGCAATAGAGTGTCCCGCAGCGCAGAGACAACGCGCTCGCCACGGAGAATATCGACCGGTACCACACCCGTAAAATCGACATTGGCGGATCGCTTCGTCAAGTCAATCACCACGTTGTGGGAGAGCGCGTCACTCGACAGCGCCGTCGCTTCGACAATCGCCAGTATGGTTTCGCCATTATCGTTCGCCACGACAACGAACATATCGGCAACGCCCGCATCGGCAACAAAACATTTCCGGCCACTCAAGCAACCGTCGCTACCGAGGCTAACACCGCAGTTCGCTGCACCCCAATCCGCGTGATCCAACAGGGCGAGCGCGCCGACTTCGCCGCTGCACAAGCGGGCCAGCCAACTGGCTGCACCCTCTCCCGCCGCGCGCCAAATCAGCTGACCCGCTAACGTCGTACTGAGCAAGGGCGTGCCGAGCAAGCCACCACCGAGTGACTCAAAAACCGGCACGGCAGAGCCAACGCCCATGCCTGCTCCGCCTACACTGTCGGGTAGGGCAATCCCAGCCCAACCCATATCGACCATGCTTTGCCACACAACTGAGTCATATCCGGTCTCTGTCTCTAACTGTGCTCGGATCACATCGATAGGCGCCTGATCCCGCACGAAACCCCGCGCCACATCCAGCAGCATGCCCTGCTCTTCACTAAAGGTCATGGTCACATTTGGTGTTACTGACATCGCATCCGCCCTCACTTCGGCAAACCAAGCACATGCTCGGCAACAATATTGGCTTGAACCTGCGTCGTACCACCACCAATGGTGGCACCGAAGTTACTGAAGTACGCTCGTTGCCAAAACCCACCACTGACGGCGTCGTCATCGCCCACATACAGCGCGCTCTGAGCGCCTTGTTTGCTGGCGGTATATTGTTTCATGCGACGCTCGTACTCAGTACCGCGATACTTCACCGAGAGCGCTAAGCCCATGGGGTAATCCGTGCCCAGAGCCGGAATCGCCATGCGTCGAGCAGCCAAGGACAGTGCCTTCGCCTCCATCATGAAGCCCACCAAGTCGTCTCGCACAATGGGATCGGATAACAGCGGCTCCCCATCTTGCTCAATGGCGGCTAACTCATCGATCATGTCGTCGACCTGCACTGCGACGCCCCAGTACGCACTGGCCTGGCCCGCCGTCACCCCGCGCTCATATTCCAGGGTCTTCATCGCCACGGTCCAGCCGCCGCCCTCTTCGCCCATTAAGCAACTTGCCGGTATACGCGCGTCAGTAAAGAAGGTCTGATTAAAACCATACTCGCCCGTCACCTTGCGGATCGGGTGCGCCTCGACGCCGGCCACTTTCATGGGAGACAGAAAAAATGAGAGGCCGTCATATTTACGCTCTGTTTTCGTATTGGTGCGCGCCAATAGAATCATATGGTCCGCGTAGTTGCCCAAGGTGGTCCATATTTTGGAACCATTGACCACGTATTCGTCGCCCTCTTTAACGGCACGCGTTTGCACAGCACCGAGATCGGAACCATGATCTGGCTCGGAGAAGCCCTGACACCAAATCTCCTCTGCCGAGAGGATGTTTTTAATGTATTTCGACTTCTCCTCGTCTGTTCCCATATCGAGCAACAGTGGGCCCACCCAGTTGAGACCAATCGTATTGAAAATAATCGGCGCCCGATGACGCCCCAGCTCTTTATCCACTATGAATTGATAGGCCGAATCGGCGCCCTGTCCGCCGTATTCAGTGGGCCAGTGCATCCCTAAAAATCCGGCCTGCCACAGCTTGTGCTGCCACTCTCTTAAAAAGTCGAGCTGCTGCTCTGTGCCCACTTCCAAAAAAGTAAGTGGTAGCAAAAAGCCGGGGTCGGAGGGCACATTTTCTGCCATCCACGCGGCCACTTCTGACTTAAAAGCCTGCAAAGCGGCTTTGCTTTCACTCATGTGTTCACTCCTATTGCATCGCTGCGGTCTGCTTGATCGACCTATTTTACTTCACTCTTGAGGCACTCTTTACTGCACTATTCTCGCGCTGTGCGCCATTGGCGCAAGCTGAGGACTCATTTCAGCGCGCCAGTATATCCGGTCGACCCACCTTATGCCGAGTTAAAGCCCATATTGACGAGTGGCCAGATCACGCATAATTTCTTCTGAACCACCGCCAATGGCATTCACCCGCACCTCTCGATAAATCCGCTCTACCCGATTGCCTCGCATGTAACCGAGACCGCCCAGTATTTGCATCGCCTCACGCGCGCAAAACTCCATTACCTCGCTCGCTTGCACTTTAAGCAGTGCGATATCTCCCGGGTTGGGTGTCCCCCCTTCGATCGATTCGTAGCAGAGGCGAATGTACGCTTGTGTGGCGTTCAGCTTCTGCTTCATCTGCGCGATCTTATGCCTGATCACTTGATGGTCCGCCAGTCGCTTACCAAATGTTGAGCGCTCGGTAGCCCACGCGACAGATTCTTCAAGACAAACGCGTCCGAAGGCTTCCATAGCCGCTGCCATACCCATGCGCTCGTTATTAAAATTGGTCATGATGACCCTAAAGCCTTCATTTTCAGTGCCAATCAGGTTACTCACCGGCACCCGCACCTGATCAAAATAGAGCGTAGCGGTGTCCGACGCCCACCAACCCATCTTTCGATCCAATGGCGTACGAGAAAAACCCTCTGCATCGGTAGGAATCAGCAGCATCGAAACGCCCTTTGCGCCTGCCTCACCGGTTCTCACCGCGGTCGAGACCCAATTGGCGCGCATGCCCCCGGTAATATAGGTTTTACTGCCTGTAACGACGTAATGATCACCGTCACGTACCGCCGTCGTAGTGAGATTAGCGACATCAGAGCCGCCACCAGGTTCACTAATGCCGAGAGAGATCCACTTTTCGCCCCTCAAAATCGGCGGCGCGATCTCAGCTTGCATGGCTTCGGTGCCCCAGTTGAGGATGGGCGGTAAGCCGATACCATGCACCATTAACGACGCAGGGACGCCCCCTACGCCAATGCGGGCGAGCTCCTCATTCACAATCCAAGCATGCCAACTGTCGCCAGGCACGCCCCCAAACGCTTCGGGATAACCCAAACCCAACAACCCGACCTCAGCCGCCTTGGGCCACAGTGAGTTGGGCATCGCACCGGCCTCATCCCAATCACTGGCATAGGGCATAATTTCAGCATCAATGAAGCGTCGGAGTGCCGCACGCCACGCGAGGTGTTCCTCCTTCATATGCGGATTCGGTAACCGAGCACCATCAAAATCGAGGCTCATCATCATCTCCTTGCTAAGTGTGTCAGCGCCATGCGTCACATCGAACGGCGATCATTCTTTTACGCACTGATCAAACCGGAGTCAATTTGCGTATAGGGTACAATCAGGGGCTCGATCACACCGCGCCAGAGCGCAATGACCGGTAGCCCCGCGCTCAGGAATGTACTATGAAATACATTGGTCAGTCCGATTATCGGCACCACTCGACACCCCGCATTGGGGTGCTGCTGACCAATCTAGGGACACCTGAGGCCCCCACGGCCAAGGCATTAAAACCCTACCTCAAGCAGTTTCTTTGGGACCCTCGCGTCGTCGAGGTGCCTCGGCCCATTTGGTGGCTCATTCTCAATGGCATTATTCTCAATACCCGACCCAAACGCTCAGCAGAGGCCTATAAAGAAGTCTGGAGCGAGCGGGGATCCCCTCTATTGGCTCACCTCGAGGATCAGGTGGCCGGCGTCTCGGCACAACTCGAGGCCCGCTTTGGCAACCGATTTATTGTGCGCGGTGCCATGCGCTACGGCTCGCCTGCCATCAGTACGGTATTAACCGAAATGTTCGATGCCGGGATGGAGCAATTGGTAGTACTGCCGTTGTATCCGCAGTACGGCGGTCCGACCACCGGTTCGACATTCGATGAGGTCTCGGCAGAGCTCACGCGGCGACGCTGGCTGCCCTCATTTCGGTTTGTCAGTGCTTATCACGACGACCCTCGCTATATCCGCGCAATGGCCGATAGCATTAACGCACACTGGGCAGAGCATGGACGGGCCGACAAGCTCTTGCTCTCCTATCACGGCATGCCACAGCGCTATTTAATCGAGGGCGATCCTTATCACTGCCAGTGCTATAAAACCTCTCGCCTCATCGGCGAAGCACTCCAGCTAACGGAAGACCAGATGATGACTACTTTTCAGTCGCGCTTTGGCCGAGAGGAATGGCTTCAGCCCTACACTGACGAGACCTTGAAAGCCCTGCCCAATGAGGGTGTGACTTCGGTTCAAGTGGTGTGTCCGGGATTTTCGGCCGATTGCCTTGAGACGATTGAAGAGATCGGTATGGAAAATCGGGATTATTTTCTCGAGGCGGGAGGAACGCGCTACGAATATATCCCTTGCCTGAACGCGGAGCCCGGGCATGTGGCGGCATTGACCGATCTGCTGGCGGACCAAATGCAAGGCTGGCTCACAAACGAGTACGATCCAGCTATGAGCGATCGGTTAGCACGCAACTTGGGCGCACCCCACTAGGCGCAGCTGCAGGGCTAGTGTGCTGGCTCGAACCAGCCGATAGCCAAGGCCAAGGCGATCCCCATTAAGAACAATAAGGTCAGCCGAACGCGATCATGGCTGTGAAATTGCACCTCGGGTAACAAGTCACTCAACGCAATACAGATAAACGCGCCACCGGCAAAGGCGAGGATTCCCGGCAGCCACAGCGACGACTCGAGATAAGGCGCCATACCCAAGTGAAAGGCAATCGCCGCCAGCGGGCACAGCATGGCAAATACGATGGCAGCGGACCAACGTTGGGCAGACGACCAGCCAGCGTTGGCCATCACGGTCTCTATAGACAGAGAATCCAGTGGCTTGTGCAGCAAAATAGCCAAAAACACACCCAAACCCAAGCCGTGATCACTGAGCATGACGGCGCCTAGAGCAATGCCGTCGATCACTGTGTGAACGCATAAACCCGTGAAAAGCCCGAGTGCACCGATCCCCCTGTCAGACGGGTGACTGTGGGCATGAGCATGTGAATCGGAATGTAAATGGGTATGAGAGTCGGCCTCCGCTGACGACAGCTCGCTGGATGCTGCTGCGGCAACAAAATCATGCTGATGAAAATGGAATAGCCGCAACAGCAGTAACATAAAAACAAGTCCAACGAGGCTCCACGCCATTACCAGATCAATATCACCGGCAAGACCGAAGCTATGAGGAATCAAGTGGCAAAGCGCAACACCCAGCATCAACCCTGACACCAAACTCAACACCATCTGAGTACGCGTATGGGTCATGGTGATCTGGCGCGGTAACCAACTGCCGAGCAGTGACGCCGCCAGGAGTGCCACACTAAAGATTCCCAGCCAGGACCAACCGATCATGCGGCTAACCCCCGACCAAATTATCGCGGTGAATCATTTCCTCTTCACCTCGGTAGCCCAGAATCGCCTCAATATCTGTCGAACTTTTTCCGATCAGCGCCGCGGCCTCGTCACTGGCGTAGTTGACCAGCCCCCGCGCCCGCTCTTTTCCGGTCGCATCGACACAGCTCACCAAATCACCTCTTTGGAAAGCGCCTGTCACCGCAGTAATCCCAATGGGTAATAGGGATCGGCCGTGGTCAGATACGACCGCCACCGCACCCTCATCGAGCACCAGCTGCCCTTGCGCATGCAGCAGGCTAGCCAGCCATTGCTTGCGGGCGCTAAGCGGTTGGCGATTGGTGTGTAAGAAGGTTCCCACCAATTGGCCCTCGACCACCTTAGGGATTACATCGGGCAACCGCCCATTAGCAATAATCGTGCTAGTACCAGAGCGCGCAGCCAAACGAGCGGCACTGAGTTTCGTCGCCATACCCCCGCGCCCCAAGGCACTGCCCTCACCCGCTATGGCGTCGAGGTCGGGATCATGCACATCGGCTGAGGCAATTAGTTTGGCATCTTTATCCTGTCGGGGATCGCGGTCCATGAGCCCATCTTGATCGGTCAGAATTAACAGTGCCTCCGCGTCCACCAGATTCGCAACCAAGGCCGCCAGAGTGTCATTGTCGCCGAGCCGAATTTCGTCGGTCACCACGGTGTCATTCTCATTGATGATCGGCAACACACCCATGCCGAGCAGCGTATTGAGGGTACTGCGCGCATTTAAATATCGATCGCGAGCGCGGACATCGGCATGGCTTAATAAAATTTGTGCCGTGACCACACCATGGGGCCCTAGGCAATCTTCATAAGCGCGCACGAGTGCCGACTGCCCTACGGCTGCGGCAGCTTGGGATAAGTGGATCTCTCGCGGGCGCTCTGCCAGATTAAGCCGAACCAAACCGGCAGCAATGGCGCCACTGGAAACCAGCACCACTTCATGACCGAGGGCGTGAAGTGACGCCAATTGGCGCGTCAACGTCTTCATGACAAGTGGATCCAGCCCCAGACCATCGTTAGTGAGCAATGCGCTGCCCACCTTAATCACCCAGCGTCGAACGCTCGTTAAGCGATGCCGAGCCGTATTGTCGGCTGTATCGCTCAAGACCGATACTCCACGTCTACATCGCCGTCGGTTTGCTCGTCCTCATCGAGCGCGTCGTCTTGCAGGCCGCGCTGCGCGTTGCTGCGCGCCTCGGCTCGTGCCTGATTCAGCGTGGCAATCCGCTCGCGGGCTTCATGCTGCATTTGCTCTTGTGCGGTTTGCTCTGCCGCTAATGCGCCGGCATCGACTTGATAGTGCTCCATTAACTGCTCAAGATGGGTCATCAAATCACCACAGAGTGACTGAGTTTGGGTCCCTGCCACAGCGGAGACCTCATAGACTGGACCCTGCCAACCCAACGCAGCCACAATGGCTTCGCGGCGCGCCTTCAACGTCTCCTGGTCAATCAAATCGATCTTATTCAACACCAGCCAACGCGGTCTGGCCGCCAATGCGGGGCTGAATCGCTCTAGCTCGTGAACCACCGAACAGGCGGCACTTGCTGGATCGCTGCCATCGATCGGCGCCACATCGACGAGATGCAATAAAACACGGTTGCGGGTCAGGTGCTTCAGAAAGCGGATACCCAGCCCGGCACCTTCAGAAGCGCCCTCAATGAGTCCGGGAATATCAGCCACAACAAACGAACGATACGCATTGACCTTCACAACCCCCAAACTGGGGATCAGCGTGGTAAAGGGATAATCGGCAACTTTAGGCGTCGCGGCTGAAATAGCGCGAATCAACGTGGACTTGCCGGCGTTCGGCAAACCCAGGAGTCCGACGTCGGCGAGTACCTTTAGCTCCAACTTAAGCTTGCGAAGCTCTCCCTCGGAACCCGGTGAACTTTGCCGAGGTGCGCGGTTCACGCTCGATTTGTAGCGGGTGTTCCCCAACCCGTGAAACCCACCCTGTGCCACTAACAGCCGCTGACCGGGAGTGCGAATATCACCCAGCACTTCGCCCGATTCGTCATCCAGCACCGTTGTTCCCAAAGGCACTGGCAAAACCAAATCCTCCCCAGATTTACCAGTGCAATTTCGCCCGCGTCCTGCCTGACCGCTTTCTGCTCGAAAAGCGCGGGTGTAGCGATAATCAATCATGGTATTCAACGCATCGTCGCCCTCTAGGAACACCGATCCGCCGTCGCCCCCATCGCCGCCATCAGGGCCCCCTCGCTGAATGAATTTTTCGCGGCGAAAACTAACACAACCATTACCGCCCTTACCCGCGGTCACGTCAATTGTGGCTTCATCAACAAACTTCATGGACTCACCTAATCAACCAGCAAAAAAAAACCTCGTCGGATGACGAGGTTTCTAAATCCTATGGCACCCGAGTTACGCCGCTACGATACGAACCTGTTTACGCATCTGCGGGCCACCACTGAAAAATTCCACTTTACCATCCGCTGTAGCGAACAGGGTGTGGTCCTTGCCCACGCGAACGTTTTCCGCTGCGTGAAAGCGTGTACCGCGTTGACGCACAATAATGCTGCCGGCTGTAACAGCCTGACCGCCGTAAGCCTTTACGCCAAGCCGCTTACTCTCGGAATCGCGCCCGTTACGAGTACTACCACCTGCTTTTTTATGTGCCATTGATAGTGTCTCCTTTCAGCCTGTGATCGCTGTAATTTTAACCTCTGTAAACCACTGGCGGTGGCCAGTTTCTTTACGAAAGTGCTTACGTCGATTGAATTTTACAATGCGGATTTTTTCGTGACGTCCATGCGCAACCACCTCAGCGGTTACCTTGCCGCCCTCTACCAGTGGCGAACCAATTTTCACGCCGCTGCCAGAACCAAGTAACAACACTTCGTCGAACTCAATGGTTTGACCCATTTCCGCTTCAATTTTCTCGAGCTTCAGTTGCTCGCCTTCTTCAACACGGTGCTGTTTACCACCGCTTTTGATCACTGCGTACATTCTAATTTCCTCTCAGTTAGCCTGCTCGCAGTCGAAATCTGGTTTGCGCTGGGCAGAGTTCAGGCACCGAAAGACGGCCCAACGGCCATCCCAAGGGCGCGAAAGATACGCCTTCAGCGGGTCGAACGCAAGTGTGAGTATTGGTTGCTATTGCGCGAACCCAGCCACTTTGCGACGCCATGCGCACCATGATGGCATGGCGGTGGCTCGCCACGCGCCCTATACTAACTGGCTACGGGGGGATATTGCGTGGATGTAACATTCAAGTCGAGCGTGGCGGCAGAGTTCGCTCAGGTCGACGACGTTATCGTGGAATTACTGCAGTCTGACGTCGAAATGGTCGAAAACATTGGCCACTACATCGTCAGGGCGGGCGGAAAGCGCATGCGGCCACTGTTGGTGTTACTGTCCGCCAAAGCACTCGGCGGGGTCAATTCAGCCCACATTCGCTTTGCCGCTGTCGTCGAGTTTATCCATACAGCAACCTTGTTACATGACGACGTGGTCGATTTATCGACGCTCCGCCGGGGCATGCCGACGGCAAACGCCGCATTTGGTAATGCACCCAGCGTGCTGGTGGGGGATTTCATTTATACGCGCGCCTTTCAGCTAATGGTAGAACTGAACAATATGCCGTTGCTGGCCCATATGGCGGAAACCACCAACACCATCGCCGCAGGTGAGGTCATGCAGTTGGTGCACGCGGGCGATCCTGATACTCAAGCAGAGCAGTACCAAGAAATCATCCGTCGTAAGACAGCGGCACTGTTTGCTGCTGCCTGTTGTGGCGCCGGGCTATTGCACCAAAGTCCTGCTGACCAAACAGACGGGCTGTATCACTACGGTATGAATTTGGGCATTGCGTTTCAATTGGCGGACGACCTGCTCGACTACGCAGGCGATCCGTCTCAGACAGGGAAAAATGTCGGTGACGACCTCAGAGAGGGAAAAATCACCCTGCCTTTGCTGCATGCGATGGAAGCGGGAACCCCTGCCCAACGGGACCGTGTCGCAGAGGTATTGCGGCAAAAAGACGGAGATGCCTTTGCGGAAATCATCGAGATCGTGCGTCACACCGGCGGTATTGAGGCCACACGAGCAGCCGCTACCCATCATCAAAATTTGGCGCAAGCAGCACTGGCGCCACTGCCAGCGTCTGACGCACTCAACGCATTGAATCAAATGGCTGAAAAAGCGGTGGATCGACAGGCCTGATGACCACCGATGCGCAAACACTGCACGAGCAGCTGCGCGATGCCCGGGCTGAGCTCAGTCATCGGAGAATCTCAACACTCTTTGACACCGATCCTGATCGACACGAGCGATATCAATGCCAAAGCCATGGACTCGTGGTAGATTTTTCGAAACACTTAATCGACGACCACGTTTGGCAGTTACTCATCGAACTGGCCTCTGCCCACGCGTTACCAGCCGCTTTTTCTGGTTTGGTGGCCGGCCAGTCTGTCAATACGTCAGAGTGTCGGCCCGCGTTGCATACCCTGTTGCGCGGCACAGGAGCCGAGCTGCATCCTGAACATGCCACTGCCGTTCGTAACGCCTTAACGCGGATGGAGACACTGGTCACTCGCATTCACACAGGTGCAGAGACGGGCTGGACCGATCAGGCGTTTACGGATGTGGTGAATCTCGGTATTGGCGGCTCTGATCTCGGCCCACGTTTCATTTGTGACGCACTCAGAACGCCGGAAGCACCTTTGCGCGCGCATTTTGTCGCGAATATCGATCCCGAAGACCTCGACCAAACATTAGACGCCCTAGACCCAACCCGAACACTCTTTGTGGTGTGCTCTAAATCGTTTACCACCGAGGAGACACTGTCCAATGCCCACCGTGCCAGGGCGTGGCTACAAGCTGCTGGTGCGCCACCGCACGGGTTAGGACAACACTTCATCGCCGTCACAACTCAAGTGGCTCAAGCGCAGCAATGGGGCATTCCCGCTGAACGCTGCTTGCCCATTTGGGATTGGGTCGGCGGCCGCTATTCACTGTGGTCAGCCACAGGGTTAACCATTCCTTTAGCGCTGGGTTGGCCTGCTTTTGAGGGGTTACTAGGCGGCGCAAAAACCCTAGATCAGCACACGCTGGAGTCTTCGCCCGCCGACAACCTGCCCATGA
>CAJWWJ010000034.1 GCA_913048575.1 uncultured Halieaceae bacterium | reverse complement strand
GCTATGAGTTAAGCCATTAGTTTACTGGCTGACAGGAACTGAGGGAAATCGGGCGTTTATGCTGGCTAAACGCTCAGGCGTGCCGATGTCTTCCCAAGCACCAGAGTACAGCTCGCCCTGCAAGAGCGCGCCTGCGACAGCGCGATCCAATAGCGGTCTCAGTGGTTTTTTACCCGGCGCCTCGGCAGCAAATAGTTGCGGATCATAAAGTCCAATACCGCTGTAGGTCATTGATTGAATGGAAGCTACCGGCTCGCCCACTGACGAATTATCCTCAATGAAGCCGAGTCGGCGTCCATGGAGGCAAAAATCTCCCTCAGGGTGATGAGGCGGATTGCCCACCAACACCAAATATCCGCCTCCCGCTATCAACGATACGTTCCTCAGTGTCGCAAAAGGAAAGTCGGTGTAGATATCGCCATTAACCAACAGAAAAGGCTGATCGCCCAAGTAAGGTAGCGCCTGCACGACCCCCCCCGCCGTCTCTAAAGGAGCCGTTTCCTCCGAGACCGCCAACTCAACGCACCAGCGGTTGCCGTCTCCCAAGAACTCAACCAGCTGGTGTCTCAGATACGAGACGTTGACCACGATTTCTGTCACCCCTGCGTCCCGTAACCTGACAATGTGGTGCTCTATGAGCGGTCGACCTGCGACGGTCAATAGCGGCTTTGGTTTGACGTCGGTTAAGGGTTTCATTCGACGTCCCTCTCCCGCCGCTAGCACCATGGCCTTCAAAGGACCCATCCTGCCGTATCAATGGGGCGGTACCAGTGCTGGTCACAAATCACCGGCATCAAGTCATGCTCAAACCATTCTCGGAAATCGGCAATCGACGGATCGGTGTTGGCGGTCACTGCCAAACCCTCGCGAACGTAGGCAACCACTAAGGGTAAATCGTCGAGGTACGCCGACTTCTCATCTCTAATATGCAGTCTCGCAAAGATTCCAAGCACTTTAAGATGACGCTGCAATCCCATTAAATCAAACCACTGCTCGAATCGCGCTTTGCTAACACCGTCTATTAGATTGGATAGGGAACTTGTTTTTGCCTTAGTTGATAATGATCCATCTATTTCTTGTGACACATGCCCCATCGAACAAAGCTGATCATAATAAGTTTCAAGCCACGTCAATTGTTGGTCCCGTGGCCAACGGATGTAGCAATCTTTTAGCAACGAAACTGGGTCGTAGGTGATGGGTCCCACTACCGCATCTTGGAAATCGATGATGCCTAAATTCGCCTCTAGCACCATCATGTTGCGGCTGTGAAAATCTCGGTGGACCCATACCTGGGGTTGTTCAAGAGCTGAGGCAATTAAGCATTCGGAAAGCGTGAAAAAACGGGCGGTAGTCGTCTCGCTGATAGTCAGCTTCAGCAAGCGTAGCAAGAACCACTCGGTAAAAAGCAGCAGCTCAGCGTTTAAACGTGAGGAGCTATAAAGTGGTATGCCCGCACCGTCTGTTGGCAACCGCACCTGTTTCGCCAACACCTGAAAAGCCTGTCGATAGTGGAATGAGACATTTTCAGCATTGAGCGCCGATAGCAGCTGAAGGTCCCCAAAATCTTCGAGCAGAAACCACCCCTGCGCTTCTGCTTGGGCGAGAACAGCGGGGGTCTGGATGCCCGCCGCAGCAAGACGCCGACCCACATGAAGGAACGCTTCATTATTTTCTGAGGGCGGCGACACCATGACAATGCAGGAAAACACCCCCAACTGGCCAGTGTGGCACCTCACGCGATAATACTGACGAGGACTCGCGTCTCCCGCTATGAATTCGAGCTCCGGCGCAGAGAGGCCCACTTGTTGAGCCACCCAGTCCCGCAGTGCGTCTAAGTGGTGTGTTGACATCGCTCTTTCCGCCTCTCCTGAGTCCCGTCGCATTGCGCAATAGGCTGATCGTGCCGACTATCGCTGTGCAATAGCGCCAAAAACAACCGGACATCCCGCGTCGCCTTGCATTATTATGCCTCTCGACCAGTGTATCGCCTTATCGGAATTCTTACCCATTGTGACATCTGTGTTTCACCCACCCAAAGCCCGCACCCATTTACGACTCATCGCAGTGGTAATGGTCTTGTTGTCGAGCGGCATTCGAGCAGAGGGGTTATTAGAGCGGACCGTAGTAGCAGACATGGACTGGCAACCGATCACGGTGATACCCCTCGATGAACAGGATCTAACGTGCCGTCAGTGCAGAGGTCGATATGTTGATCCGCTAGCGGGCGTCGATATGAGTCAATCACCCACCGATGCTGATCTTGAGGTATCTGCTGACACAACAGAAGTGACTGAGGGGGCGTTACTGTTTCAAGGTAATGTGTCGCTGCGCCAAGGCTACCTGCAAGTCAGTGCTGATCGTGTCACCGCAGATCGAGCTCGCGAGACCGCGACCGCGACAGGTAATGTCGTGTTGCGCCAGCCCGGTACGCTGATTCGCGGCTCGCGTGTTGAGTATGACAGTACGACCGAAGAAGCCATTGTCAGCGACGCGCACTATGTTCTGCACGAGCGACGCATGGTAGGCGCCGCTGATGTGCTGACACGACAAGGGACCGGTCAAATCGCCATTGAAGAGGGCCGAATGACCTACTGCGCCCCTGACGACCCAGATTGGGTACTCCATGCCGACAAAATAGAGATCGACCCGCTCTCTGGCGATGCGCAGGCTTGGGGCGCCAAATTAGAAGTTGCCGATGTACCCGTACTCTATCTACCTTGGATACGTTTCCCCGTAGACTCTCGACGCAAAACCGGATTGCTATTCCCAGATATCGGCAGCGATACCCGAGGCGGTATCGATATCACCACGCCCGTGTATTTGAACCTGGCGCCTAATTACGACTTGTTATATCGACCCCGCTATATCCAAGAGCGTGGCTTTTTACATCAGGGTAAGCTTCGTTGGCTGAGCGACGACGTTGGCTATTGGGAACTCGACGGCGGCTGGATCGGCGACGACAGCAAATACGAAGACGAATTTCCTGATGATGACGGCGCTCGTTGGCTAATCGGCGCTCAACACAATGGCGAGTTTGGTGACAACTGGTATACGCGGATCAACTATACCCGTGTCAGCGATACCGACTATGTGCGCGACCTCAATAACAGCAATCTCAGCGCTCAGCGTCAAACCGCCTTGCAACAGCTCGCACGGCTTTCCTGGATCAACGATCAATGGCAGATCAATCTAGATTTTGAACAGTTCCAGTCAATTGCCGAGGACATTGCCGAGGACTATCGCAAGTTGCCGCAAATGACGGCTCGCTGGGTAGGCGACAAAGAGTGGATGGGCATGACACCGTTGCTTATCAGTCAGCTATCGCACTTTGACAGCAAAAGCCAACGAGTCACTGGTCAGCGACTGTACAACGAGTTTGGACTGGCTAAACCGATGGTTTGGTCCTCAGGTTTTCTTAAACCCACTATTAAATACCGCAGCGTTCATTATGAGTTGGATCGGCCATTCGGTGATCAGGAGACCGCGCCAGACGCAGGCGCGCTCATGGCCAGCTTTGATGGTGGCTTGATTTTTGAGCGGCAGACTAGTCTCTTTGGGCAATCCATGACTCAGACCCTGGAACCCAGAGCCTACTATTTGTACAGCCAGTATGAAGATCAACGCTTCCAGCCTGATTTCGATTCGGCAGAGTTAACCTTTAGCTACGGCCAGTTATTTCGCGACACACGTTTCTCGGGTAACGACCGGCTCGATGATGCGAATCAACTCTCAGTGGGCGTGACCAGCCGCTATTTCGATAATGAAACAGGTGAAGAAAAACTCAGCGCCAGTTTAGGTCAAATTTATTATTTCCGTGATCGCGAGGTCCGTCTCAATCCAGGGGACCCAGTTTTAGCAGAGGCCAGCTCCCCTCTTGCGGCTGAGCTTGCTTGGGCGCCTAACCAGCAATGGAAGCTAAGAGGGAGCGCGTTATATGACCCTAACGACAATACCTTTGATGCAGCGAGCGCCCAAGCTACCTACTTCCCTTGGTCGGGTGCGGTACTCAGTGCTGGCTATACGCTGCGGGAACCTCCTCCCTCGCTGCTAACACGACCGGTGACCGAGCAGGCGAACATCTCGGCCTATGTCCCCATCAAGGACAATTGGAGTGTATTTGGGGCGCTGGAATATTCGCTAGAAGGTTCAACCGCTGTCGAGGATATGATTGGCATTGAATACGATAATTGTTGCTGGCGTTTCCGTATTTTGTACATGCGTTATATCGATACCGATCGCGGCGAAGTACCGGACTTCAGAGACCCCAATCTCGAACGCGAAAACGCGATTCAGGTGCAATTTTTGCTCAAAGGTATGGGTGGCTTTGGAGGTCGAGTCGACAACCTTCTGACCGACATGATTCGCGGGTTTGCTGATCGTTAACCCTTCAACTGCACTATTTTCAGTTTAGGTCACTTCGCGCCAACGACACCGATTTAAAGCATCTTTCAATATAGCCCTCTCGATACGTCGACTGCTCTTCAGTACCGTAGCACTGTCATCTTCGCCAGGACCCATATCGGTCTGCATTGAAGCTGCGCAACTCAGCCAGTGTCGAATAAAGCCCGCTAAATCACGTTGATTGGGAGTATCAGCCAGAAAAATAGCCTTTGACGCAGATACTGCAGCGTTAAAAGCATTCATAACTTGGCGAATATGGCGCACAATTCGCTTCTCGATAAAACCACTGAGGTAACTATGCCCACAGGGTCTGTGATATCACGCAGCAACTCAACCGCCCACGCGCTAAAGCAATTGATATTGGGCGTTGTGCTCTGCTCCGCTGGCTCCCTCGTGAGCGCACAAATTGAAGTGCTCGATCAGGTAGTCGCGATTGTTGATGACGACATCGTTCTGGCCAGTGAGTTAGAGGAGCGCGTCCTCGGCATCAAAAGCTCTCTCGAAGCGCGCGGGGTCGATGTCCCCGCGGACGACGTCCTGATTCGTGAAACAATAGATCGGCTCATTCTCGACAGCATTCAACTGCAGCTGGCCAGTCGCTACGGGGTGAAGATTCCAGACCAGCAGCTGGATCAATCCATGACTCGACTCGCGCAACAAAACGGGCTCACTTTAGATCAGTTCCGACTCGCCCTAGAACAATCAGGGCAAAGCTATGCTGTGACTCGAGAAAGCTTACGCGATGACTTAGCGATCCAGCGTGTGCAGCAGGGCAACGTCATGCGCAACATTAATATTTCAGAACAAGAAATCGACAACTTCCTCGCGACCGAAGAAGGCGAGCAAATGACCCAACCCGAGTACCGGGTGATACAGGCCTTGCTCGCTGCAAGTCGCAGTGACGATCCCACTGAAGTCGACCGAAAAGAGCGCTTCGTCGACGACACCCTTGCCACTATCGAAGCAGGTACACCTTTTGAACAAGCCGTCAGCGTAACGCAACCCTTTGTCTTCTCAGGTGGTGACTTGGGCTGGCGCAAATTGGGGGACATCCCGAGCATGTTCGCTGAGATCGTGCCTACCTTGACCATTGGCGCCGTTGCCAAAGTGCGCTCCTCCTCCGGTTTTCACTTGGTGTACTTGGCCGACGCGATGGGTGGAGAGCAACTCGTCAGGCAAACCGATGTGCGGCATATCTTGATCAAGCCCACCGAGGTTTTAGATGAAATCGCAGCCGAGGCGCTTGCCGTTGAGCTCAAACAACGCATTGAAGCAGGTGAAGACTTTGGCGACTTGGCCCGACAGTACTCGGATGACATTGGCTCTGCCGCCGAGGGAGGCGAGCTAGGATGGACGAACCCGGGCCAGATGGTGCCAGAATTTGAAGCCGCTATGGCGGACATATCAGAGGGAGCCATTAGCGAACCGGTTCGCAGCGAATTTGGTTGGCATATTCTTCAAGTTGAAGCACGTCGTGATAAAGATTTTTCATCAGAGATGCAGCGCAACCAAGTTGCAGGCTACATTCGGGAACAAAAATATCAGGAAGAACTCGAAGCGTGGCTCCGCAAAATTCGCGAAGAAGCCTTCGTCGACATCAAGTGATCCCAAGATTGGTCGTCACCTCGGGTGAGCCCGCAGGCATTGGTCCTGATATTTTGCTCGCCGCCGCCACAAAACCGCAGTCTGCTCAACTGGTGGGTCTAGGGGATAAAACGTTATTGGCTACCCGAGCGCAGCAACTTGGACTGGACGTCAGATTGGTGCCCTACAGCAGCACCGAGCCGACCGTCGCACACCAGCCCGGCGAATTATCGGTGATTGATGTGCCACTTCCGGTTGCCAACCACTCAGGCACACTCGACCCGCGCAACGCCAGCCAAGTGCTGGCTCAGTTGGATCTCGCCATCGAACTGTGTCGCAATCAAGAATGTCAGGGCATGGTCACCGCACCGGTGCAGAAAAGTGTCATCAATGAGGCGGGGATTCCCTTTAGCGGCCACACGGAGTATCTCGCGAGTGGTCTCCAGGTGAGTGATGTAGTGATGCTGTTGGTATCCGATAACTTGAGAATCGCGCTGGCAACGACCCACCTGCCGCTTCGCGACGTGCCTGATGCCATCAATCAACCCCTTATTGAGCGCACACTCGCGGTGATCAATCAGGCGCTCTCGCAACAGTTTGGCATTAACCACCCGCATATTACGGTGCTGGGTCTCAACCCCCACGCAGGCGAAAGCGGACATCTAGGGAAAGAAGAGTTGGCTGTGATCGAACCGGGCTGCAACGCCGCGCGAGCGCAGGGCTTAACCGTAATCGGTCCAGTCTCTGCCGACACTGCCTTCACACCCGAGAAACGACAAAAGACCGACGCTTATCTAGCAATGTTTCACGATCAAGGACTACCGGTGCTAAAAACGTTGGGGTTTGGGGACGCAGTCAATGTCACCCTAGGTTTACCTATTATTCGCACATCAGTAGACCATGGCACGGCACTAGAGCTCGCGGGAACCGGCCAGGCCAAGGCGTCTAGTTTACAAGCCGCAATCACTCTCGCTGGACAACTCGCACTGAAACAAAGCGGGACTGCTGAGTTCGCTAATCCAGACAATTAACAAGCACTAGCGATGGATTACGGGCCTCAATTGCCCCCTCGCCCGCCTGGTGAATAAACCCCACGTTTACCGAATTCACGCCGACTGGTAACGTCTCAGAGACACTATAACTTTGCCAATCCCACTGTCCAGTGCCGGGATCCTGATCTCCCATAAAAGCGTTCGGATGATTACCAACCTGCAGAAAAAGCCCCGCCTTTGCCCCGAAAAAATGGGTAACCTCTGAGGAGACATCGCCCCGTAAATCAGCGGTGTAACGAATAGTGGCACCGTCAAGGCGCTCATCGGTAATGGTTTGCCTGAACATTGCCCAAGGTTCTGGGCCGATTCGCTTGAAAGTAATAGTGCCTTCTCTAGCGTCTACAGTGAACGATCGATCTCCTGCGTGCTGGCTGTATCGCCACTGGCTACCAGTATCATTAATTGCGGTAAACGACGGATCGGTGATGAGTTCGGGCGAAGCGCCGCAAGATAAATCATTCGCTTTTATTGGATCGAGAGAGCCCGAAGGCGCAGCACAAGCTACAAGGATCGGAGTTAGCAAAATTGGTGCGACGCTTCGACCTAGTCGATAAAAAAACATGATTTATTTTCCTGATTTACGGGGAAGTCTTATCCAAATACACTGAGGAAAGGTACACTGACGCCGAGTTTTTTTCAGCAAAAACATGGTGCTATGACTGACATTAGTTATTCTTATTCCTTGGGAGCGCAACCTTCTCAAACTAACGAGTCTGAGAGACTGTGGAGCTGTCATGGTGTTGGGATCATTCCAGGGCCGGCCAACGCTGTCGTGTTGTTCAACCCTAGAAACGACGCACGCCTAGTAGTGCAGCCTGAGGTGGCGCATGCGCTGGAGCGCTGCTTCTGCTTTCGTAGCCTAGACGAGCACCTCAATGATCTACTCGATGCCATGCCACCACTGCGAGAGCAGCCGGAGGATGCCCTGCAAATCCTTAAACTGGTGAGGGATGCAGGTATTTTTGAGTCCGCTGATGAAGCATGGCATCGTCTCACTGCAAGTGACAACGACGCATCATCCGATGATGATGCAGTCCGGCTATTTATTTTAACTTGCGACCGTCCTGAGGCTCTTCAGCGCTTACTCAAGGCCCTGCAAGATCAAGTGCCGCCACAGCAAGTCGAAGCCCTTTTCGTTATCGACGATTCACGAGATAATGAAAGTGTGGCTTCTAACGCGGGCTTCATTGAAGCAGCACGAAGTGGCATGCGCATGCCTATCCACCATATCAATACAGCGGCAAGAGCAGATCTGCTCTCACACCTAAAAGATAACCTGCCTGAAAGTAGCCACACCGGTGTCGATTTTTTGCTTACTCGATCGTACTGGGGAGACGCGCCAACTTATGGTTTAGCGCGTAACCTAGCACTGCTACTGAGCGTGAATTATCGGGCGCTTGTGATGGACGACGACATACTGCCTCACGCTTTGACCCCACCTTTGCCGTCGAGAAATCTCTCTTTCGACTATCCCGATGCCCGAGAGGCTGTTCTTTACACCTCAGCAACAGACCAACAGAATCATGCTGTGATCGCTGATTACAACCCTCTGACAACCATGCTGAAGTCACTGGGACAGTCTCTGGGTCAGGTACTCAATGCCAACCTTAGCGGGGCAAGCGCGCTAAAGGGGATAGACGGTCGACTCACCACACCATTTGGCGCCGAAAGTCCGATTCACTTAAGCCAGTGTGGTACCTGGGGGGATCCAGGCACTGTTGATAGCGGGTGGATTTTTTTTCAGCCTGAGGCTTGTATTAAACGACTGCTCAATAACCCATCGGGACCAGAGAAACTGCTGGCTGCCCGGGCGAGCTGGCTCGGTTACCGCGGGACGACCATCGGGCCCTATAGCACTCTTTCGCAGCTTACAGGACTTGATCATCGAACTCTGCTACCCCCTTACTTGCCTGCGGGACGTGGAGAAGATCTTCTATTTGGCATCATGCTGCGGCGTCTTCACCCAGAGTCTGCGGTTCTCAACGAGGGCTGGGCTGTGCCCCACTATCCCGTCGACAATCGGTCATCTCGAGAAACGTTGTCGCCGGTTAACGTCAACGCCTCTATGACGATGTTAGCTGATTGGTTGGAGTGTGCTCCCCGTGACGAGGCCGGCATTCCGCCTGAAGCGCGATTAATCATGCTGGCTGATGAAATCGCTCGACTGTCTCAGATGACAGAGGACTCACTCGAGGGTATCGTCCAGCAAGAGCTGCTCAGTAAACGAGCCGGTCTGCTAGCGCGCTGCATGGATCACTTAGACGCCCTATCAGAGTTAGACATCCTCCCAGGCACAACACATTGGCAAACGTTTCTTCAGCAGAGCCGCGATAGTTTAGTGGGCCAGATCCAGTCTCAAGACCCCCACCCCGTCGCCGACGCGCTGACACGTGGCGCATCCGATCTTGAGACCTTACGGCGCAGAGGCTTCGACTTTGCCGAGGCGATAAAAGCCTGGCCGGAAATTTGTCAGGCGGCAAGAACATTTGAGCTTAAATAAGACCTGAGTTGTTTTCGGTGGTTCAATCTACAAAAAATCAACAGTACAGTGAGTCAAAGTCAGGGCTGTGCGTTACCTGCATCGATTGCAAAGAATTGTTCAAGTACCGCCTCATTCGCATTGATCAACTCGCGCGCAGTCCGTTTCAAATTCCGAATATTCTCCTCAGACGCATCATCCATATCATCACTGGCACTCTCTAGAGACGTTTGCAGACGCTGATAGCGCTCGCCTAAAAACAGCTGCATCTGATGATCTGCCGCTTTAGACACGCCATCAAACATGCAATCGAGCAACGACATCACCCACAACGCACTCCCCCAAGTACGCGCCTCACCAAAGGCGATAGGCCGCGTTAATTCACCCGTGCCTAAGGAAAGGACTGCGATGGGCTCACCTGGAAAAAGCTTGCGCGCCTCAGCGTACGCCGACACCGACGGCGAGTTCATAAAAATACCCCCGTCAATGAGCACGCTGGCCACATCTCCTGTGTCGAGTGGCTTTGGTTCAAAATATGTCGGCGCAGCAGAAGTGGCCCTGGCCGCATCACAACACCGCACCAGTTGGTGATCTGCATACCAGCTTTTTAGAAAAACCGTGCGTCGGTTCTGTATGTCATAGCTGGTTACCATGGTCGGCGTCTTACAGTCACCCAATGTGGCACCTGCAAAATATTTTCCTAAAATGCCTTCCAATACCTCATGCGAATAGGCCTCGTCGAGAATGCCACCCACGGTGCGTAACTTACGCCACAAAGAATACTCAAAGATATTAGCCCCTTGCTCTTCATATAATTTAACCACCCAACGAGCAGAGAATTGCGCAGGGCGATTCGCACCCGGGCGCGATAAGCCAAGAGCAAGAATGCCGCCGGTGGAAGTCCCCACCATCAAATCAAAAAGTTCGTGTGCTGGCTTACCCATTTTTCTTTCGATATGAGCAACGACCATTGCGGGAATAATGCCGCGGATCCCACCACCATCAATGGAAAGGACACGGCGCGGTGGGTTACCCGCAGTTTGAGGCTTGCTCATTCGCTCTCGGTCGCTATTTTGTAAACAAGTAGATTACCAATTCCCCTCATTAAAGTGGCAACTCCGATAAGCAAACTTGGTCGATGAGCATTGATTTATAAAAAACCCCAATTACCCAAACACTAGCCTTTACCGAAAAGTCGCTAAATGATTCCATAACGAGGAGCGATACGACCTCACCAGCTAGCACGCACGAGCCCAACTACGAAAGAGGATCCCACTGCCTTTCAATTTCGCCATGAAAGTACGTGTTATGCTTTCCATCTGGAGCCCATCTTTATGATCTTCACTTTTATTGGTCTCGCGACCCTGTCGCTAGCTGGCTTCCAAATTTGCCGCTTAATCTCTTCAGCCCTCAACGCAGAGTTGAATCTGTGGCTAAAAGCCGGGGCAGGATTTTTTATCTCGGCAGCATTACTCATACAGTGGCTGAGCTACGCCCCCGTTTCCCTTAGCGCTGCCAGTTGGAGCGCGGTATTCGTTAGCGCACTCGCATCGCTACCACTATTTCAACTAACACGCAGACCAGAGCAGGCAGCAATTAGTGGGCTCCTTCAGCGTAAGCGGCTGAGCCCTTACTTGCCCTCCTTCCTGCTTATCACGCTAATTGCCGCACATCTTTTATTGGTGCTTGCCAGCAATCTGACCCGAGATATCTACCCATGGGATGCCTTCACCACTTGGATGTATCGAGCCAAAGTATGGGTACTCAACGACGAAATGCTCAACTTTCAGGGCGTGAATCAATGGCTGCAATCGGGTGGTCTTGGCTATGCCCTACCCGCCTCCCATTATCCTCCCTCAGTATCTGCCGTTGCAGCGTTTAGCTCGGCACTTTCGAGCGGGTGGGATGACCAATCAGCAAGCATGCCTTGGTTCTTCGCGATGTTGGCAATCGGGAGCATGATGTTCGGCGTGTGCAAACAAAGCGGGTTAGCAACCCTCCCCAGCCTCGCAGTCCTCTACCTCTTAATCTCACTCCCGATCGTCGGGATGCATGGGGTATTAGCCGGCTATGCTGATTTATGGATGGTCGGCACCAGCGGCATGGGCCTCGCGGCGCTACTGCTTTGGACACAGAAGAGGCAACGAGGCGCACTGGCCATAGGCACCGTACTGCTGGTGGTTGGACCCTGCTTTAAAACAGAAGGTTGGATCTGGCTGGGCATGGGCATGCTCTTCATCCTTATCCACACACTTTGGCATCAACGGCGATACGCAGCATTATTTTGTGTGATGGCAATACTACTTGCAGGCTTCCGTCTTCAATCAGTGAATTTTGGCGCCTTGGGCCTTTGGGGGATACACGAGGAGACGATTCACATCGGGCCGCTCGGACAGTATCTACTGAGGCCTTACAACGCCCTGCCCAAATACTTTGAAATGATCTTCCTGAGGAGTAACTTCCATCTTTTAGGGACCCTTTACCTACTGGCGCTCGCTTTGCTCACCTTTATCAATTGGCGTGCCAGCGTGACGCATTGGTTGATGGGTGCCCTCATCATCTGTTCTCAATGGGTTATTTTTGGCCTCTCAAGTTATTCGCTCTACGCAGAAACAGGAACAGCAATTAATCGCCTTCTTTTACAATTCTTACCGGTCTTTGTATTGACCATCGCGGTGGCATGGAAGGTGGTCACAGAAACGCTCAATCAGTCGCCTTCACAAGCAGTATTGGGCCGGTTCGCTCAGAGCGCTGGGATGATTGGCATCCTCCTGGTGTCGCTTGCGGCACCTGCATTCATCCTTCTTGATTGGAGTGGCAATGAGCGCAACGATCAGGAGGCCTCCTATACTCCTGACCTGCTGGAACCAGTGCTAGGCAAGTTAAGGCGCTTAGACAATGGCAGCTTAGCGTTTACCGGTACGCCGGGCCCGGTAGCAGTCGCAAAAGTTCGTTTGAAGTCTCCTGGATCCCCGCAACCTCGATACGTTATGCCGAACGCATCGATGTTAACGCCCGGAGCTGCCTCATTTTATTGGATTAACAAAGATGAGCCACAAGTTAACTCATACAGCCTCGATATATCTGGGCCCGCTATTCTTGATATGAAATCAGTTCCTGCTTTTTGGCAAAAGCCAGTCATCGAAATGGGTTATCTCGTCGAAAAGCAAGCGCTTGGCTCAGTGCAGCTTGATACGTTAGCTGTGAGTAATGCGATTCAACCGCAACTTTTACCCGCGCTGATTAATCACTGGTTAACGCCTAATGGCATATCGCAGAGGTCTATCAACATGGTCAATGGCCACTCTCCCAGCCCGATAAGTTGGGCTAGCTGGGCTGGGCTGGCTGCGCTGCTAGGCACAATGCTGACAGCTGCTATTACCGCTGCGACGAAGCTGAGATGGTCTGACGGAAAATTGATCATTACCACATTGGTGGCACTGTTGTGGCTTGCCAGTGATCTATTATCCCTCAGACAACTGCACGCCACCCTTCGACCACTCATGATAGATACCACTCAAACCGAATGGCACATGAATACTGGCCTGGGAGAGCAACTGCCGCAGATCGCACAGCTCATCACTGCTAACACTTCAGGGGCGATGGGCGTAGCCACCGTCAGTCTTGATCAATCAGGTGATTTTTATGCTCAAAAGTTACCGCTCATACTCGCTCCTCAACCAGCCGTATCAGTATCTCTAACCCGTGCCACCAATCTCGCGAAGACGTGGCAGGGCCATTTCATTTTATTCAGCAGCAATAAGGCTCTATTACTTAAGGAGGCGAACAGTCTCGTAGCCCAAACGCGTCTCCAAATAATGGAGCAAGGTGATGACTACGTTTTCCTGACGCTGGAGAATCGGTGATGCCTGAGACTGCTCACAAAAAACCGCTCCGGGTGTTACATATTGGGAAATATTTCCCCCCCCACGCTGGCGGAATGGAGACCTACCTCCAAGATCTGATGGTCGTGCAACATCGACAAGGCCAACAAGTGACCGCCCTAGTTCACGCATCCGGTGCCACCGCTTTCGATCGAGATCAACAGGTCGATGCCCTCGATGGGACCAGTTTCAAAGTACAGCTTGCGGCACGATGGTTTAATTTAGGGTTCGTTCCGGTCAGTCCTTTCTTTTGGCTATCCGCTCTTAAATTAATACGGCAATTCAAACCT
>CAJWWJ010000033.1 GCA_913048575.1 uncultured Halieaceae bacterium | reverse complement strand
ATTGATCACATGGCCATGGTGTCGATTAAAGCGGTTGCAGATGGGTATCCCTTGAGAGGGACATTGCAGTGGTCGGCTGAGCCCTACGGTCAGCTGCGGAGTGGTGCGACGATCCCATTGCCCGGGCAAGTGTGGCTTGCACCGCGGTTATTTTCATTGCTCGCCGTCGAGCCAGGTGATCAGATCACGGTGGGCGAAACGCTGCTGACCGTATCGGGGTCGGTTCGAAGTGAGCCAGACGCCACCACCGCGGTATTTGGTTTTGGACCTCGGTTGCTCATGAATACCGCAGACATTCCGGCTACTGGCGTTGTCCAGCCCGGCAGTCGAGTCGAATATCGGCTGATGCTCAGTGGGCCTGCGAGCGCCATGAAAGCGTTTGAAGATTGGGTCACACCGCAGCTCCAAGAGGGGCAGCGTGTGCAATCAATCGAGGGCACACAGCCCCGGATAGGCGATACCTTAGATCGCGCGCAGGGATTTTTGTTGTTGGCGGGCAGTCTTGCTGTCGTGCTGGCCGCGGCCGCTATCACATTGGCGAGCCGCCGCTTTGGCGTACGTCACACCCAGTATGTCGCCATTTTAAAGAGCCTCGGTGCACAGTCCCACGAGATCAGTCAGCTGTATGGTGCCAGTTTGTTCTGTTTGGGTGCTGTGACCACGGTGGTGGGTTGTGCCATCGGCTGGCTAATGCAAGAAGCATTCATTGTGGTGCTGGGTTCCTTACTGCCGATAACACCCGGTGCAGCGGGCGGCCAGCCTTTTTTGATGGGTGTTGCTACGTCGGCCGTCTGTTTAGCGTGTTTTGCATGGCCCCCACTGAGCCGACTGGGCCATGCGCCGCCGCTGCTGGTGCTGCGGGCTGATATGCAGGTTGACGACGCGCAAAAGCCCAGTGATTTTCTGCTCGGGGGAGCCGCTATTGTCGCCCTCATGTGGTGGTATAGCGGCAGTGCAACGGTCACCGCGGCGGTCGTGGCAGGTCTGGTAATTGTGATTGCACTCGGTTTTTTAGTGGCGCGATTATTGTTGTCGGGTGGGCGCAAAGTAGGCGGATTTGCCGGCAGTATTTGGCGCATAGCGCTGGCTGGATTACAGCGACGGGGTCGCGCTAACGCGCTGCAGATGGTGATCTTTGCGATCACCATAATGCTGATGTTGCTGCTGTCAGTAGTGCGTTCTTCCTTGATCAGTCAGTGGCAGGATCAGCTCCCCCCTGGAGTGCCCAATCACTTCATGCTGAACCTAGCGCCGACGGAGCGATCACTGCTTACCGATTTTTTTGATCGAAACGGCATTCGTTCAGAGGCGTTATACCCCATGACCCGAGGCCGAGTGATTGCCGTCAATGATAGCGAGCTACCTGAGTGGGACGAGACCGAGACCAGCGACTCACCGAGACAGCGCGGTGCGAACTTCACTTGGTCGGACACGGTACCCGCTGGCAATGCCTTGGTAGAGGGTGACTGGTGGGCTGCTGATACGGAAGAGGCGTGGGTATCCATTGAGGCGGATTTTGCGGAGGGACTTGGGGCGCAGGTTGGCGATCAGGTGTCATTGCGCATCGGCGCCGATATCCTGCGTGCCACGATCAAAAATATTCGGGAGGTGGATTGGCAATCCATGCGCCCCAATTTTTTCATGGTCTTTCCACGCGCCGTGCTGGAGCCTTATCCCGGAATGTACATGACCAGCTTTTTGTTAGCCGCGGACCAAAAATCGCTGCTGAATAAACTGGTTGTGACATTCCCCACTGTCACCGTGATCGAACTGGATGTGGTCATTGAAGAGATGAGATCGGTGATCAGCCAGGTCGCTAGGGCGCTTGAATTGGTGTTGGGTGTGATTCTTGTCGCCGGTGCGTTGGTGTTGGTGGCCGGCGTGCAGTCGAGTGTTGATGGTCGTCTAAAAGAGAGTGCGCTGCTGCGGGCATTAGGTGCCCGACGGCAGGTAGTGCTGGGTACCCTTTGGATTGAGTTCCTCGTGCTGGGTGCATTGGCAGGTCTGTTGGGGAGTGCCGGCGCCGAGGCGGCGGCCTGGGGGCTTCAAACCGCGGTCTTTGACATGACGTGGACCCCCACCTTGCTCATGTGGTGGCTAGGGCCCTTCTTGGGCGCGATAATTGTAGGAGCCCTCGGGGTCTGGTCGTGTCGAAGCGTGGTCAATACGCCGCCAGTGATTTTGTTACGCGAGGCGTGAAGGTGTCATATGGGTCAACTCGCCTGTGCGCTAACGCCCTGACCCCGCAACAGCGTTTTCTGCGACATGATGCCATTGAACTCAAGGGCGCAAGCCAGCTGCTGGCCGGTCTGCACACCCTGAATCCCTATTGCAGAGAACGATTAGCTCAACAGATGAGCGACTGCGTCACGCTCCTCGGTTAACTCCTGGGCAGTGGCGTCCATCTTGATGCGACTGAAATCCGAAATTGCCAAACCCTGAACCACTTCCCAGTTACCGTTTGCGCAGCGACAAGGGAAAGAGTAAATAAGCCCGGGTTCGATACCGTAGGAGCCATCTGAGACAACGCCCATGGAGACCCAGTCATCATTGGGGGTGCCGAGCGCCCAGCTGCGCATGTGGTCGATTGCAGCGTTCGCCGCTGAGGCGGCGGATGATGCGCCCCTGGCTTCGATGATGGCGGCACCGCGCTGCTGAACCGTCGGAATAAAGTCGTTGTCGTACCAGTCCATGTCAATCTGCGCGATGGCTGGCTCGCCACTCACTAATGCGTGATGTAAGTCAGGGTATTGGGTTGCAGAATGATTTCCCCAGATGGTCATTTGTTGAATGTCGTTGACGGTGTGTCCCGTCTTCTGCGCGAGCTGAGTTTTTGCGCGGTTATGATCCAGTCGCATCATTGCAGTGAATTGCCGGGGGTCAATGCTGGGTGCGTTGCGTTGTGTGATTAAGGCATTGGTGTTGGCGGGGTTGCCCACCACGAGTACTTTGATGTCTCGGCTCGCTACGTCATCAATCGCTTTGCCTTGCACGCCAAAAATGGCGGCGTTGGCTTCAAGCAGGTCTTTTCTTTCCATCCCGGGTCCGCGGGGTCGTGCGCCAACGAGTAAGGCGTAGTCGCTATCTTGGAAGGCAACCTGTGGGTCATCGGTGCAAATGACGCCGGCGAGTAAGGGAAAGGCGCAGTCATCTAGCTCCATCTTGACGCCATTGAGCGCGGTCATTGCTGGCGTGATATCCAGTAGTTGCAGGATCACAGGCTGGTCTTCCCCTAACATGGCGCCGGACGCGATGCGAAACAGGAGGGCGTATCCAATTTGGCCTGCGGCTCCAGTGACAGTCACGCGAACGGGTGCTTTCATAATGTTGCTCCTTGGGATTTGGGGGTTTAAAACCAGTGATGGCGCCGGACTCGGATTTTCCTTTCAGATCGTCAAAAACTCAAGCGCCTTTCTCCTCTGAGGGGGCGTTAGCACCGCTTTATCGGCTTTTTTGGGCGGGCAATGCTGAAAAAGGCCCCCGCAATGTGGTGAACGCTTGCCTCAGTGCAAGTCGGCCTGTGCAGGTCATCGCTCATCATGCGATGAAGTATTTTGCGTCTCGGGGCGGTGTCTCCTATCATCGCCACTCGACTAACAAGATAAGCCCGGTCGGTTTCGCTGCGATGGCGAAAACCGCAGCAGGCCAAACGAGCGGCCCCTATTATCAGTGACCTAGCGCATAAAGATCCTCGAAAAAGCCAGCTGGAGTTCAATAAGCTTCGAAAGCGCTTACGTCGACAGATGGGAAAGGCCATTGGGGACTTCAACCTGATCGAGCAGGACGATCGGGTGATGGTCTGCATCTCGGGCGGTAAGGACTCGCACGTGATGCTCGAGTTGTTAATTGCACTGCGCGAGAGTGCGCCAATCGATTTTGAGATTGTGGCAGTAACACTCGATCAAAAGCAGCCCGACTATCCCGAGGAGGTGTTGCCAGCGTATCTGGAGACACTGGGCATTCCTTTTTATATTCTTGAACGCGATACCTACAGCGTTGTGAAATCGGTGATTCCCGAGGGTAAAACAACCTGTGGTCTTTGTTCTCGTTTGCGCCGGGGCACGCTCTACGGTTTCGCAGAGGAGATTGGCGCGACCAAGATCGCGCTAGGCCATCACCGTGACGACATCGTTGAAACGTTATTTCTGAATTTGTTCTTTGGTGGAAAATTAAAAGCAATGCCTGTGAAGTTGCGGAGCGACGATGGCCGCAATGTGGTGATTCGCCCTCTGGCCTATTGTCGCGAATCGGACCTGGCTCGTTATGCAGTGGCGAAGGCATTTCCTATTATTCCCTGCAACCTGTGTGGCACTCAGGAAAATTTGCAGCGGCAGGAGATCAAGCAGATGCTGCAGGCTTGGGAAAAGCAGTATCCCGGACGGACTGAAACGATATTTCGCTCGCTGAGTAATGCGGCGCCGTCGCATCTATTGGATCGAACGCTGTTTGATTTTACCGGCTTGAGTGTGGAGCGTGATGATAGTTTGGGCTTGCCTGATATCCGGGTTGTGAATCTGTAATGCTGCTGTTGAGCGCCGCAGACGTCTCCATTGAGCGGGGCGAACGTCGATTATTGCAAGGCGTTGATCTGTCGGTAGCGTCGGGGCAAGTATGGCAAGTATTGGGTGCCAACGGTGTTGGCAAAAGCAGTTTATTGAGGGCGTTAGCAGGTCTGGCACGATTCGGGGTTGAGGGTTCGATCGCTCGGTTCGAGCCTTTGCTTTATTTGGCGCACGCGCCTGCGATTAAAGGTGCGCTAAGTCCTCTCGAAAATCTGCGCTGTCACCCTGCCTGCGATATCACCTCGTCACCTGCGCAAATCGCATTAGCGTTAGAGGCTGTTCAGCTTGGCGGGTTTGAACATCAACCCGTTGGTTCCCTGTCTGCCGGACAGCAGCGTCGTGTCGCGCTGGCCCGCTTGCTGCTGACCGATGCTCGGCTGTGGTTACTGGATGAGCCTTTTACAGCGCTCGATGGAGCGGGCTGTGACTGGTTGGAGGAGTGTATCCGTGGACATGTCAGTGCTGGGGGTGCCGTCATTTTCACGAGCCACCAACCCAGCCGTTTTAGCGAGCTTCAGCAAGATCTGGATTTAGGTAGTTATGCCGTCAGTTGATCGACCCAGTCTCTCTTTGCTCGCGGCCTTCGGCCGGCAGTTCCGTCGGCATGGTCAGGCGTTGATGGCGAGTCTCACCGATGTTGCGAATCCGCTGCTTTTTTTCTTCATGGTAGTCACATTATTTCCGCTTGGTTTGGGTCCAGATCCACTGCAACTGGCGTCTATGGCGCCCGGGATTTTGTGGGTTGTGGCGTTATTGGCGAGTCTCATGGTCAGTGCAAGGATGTTTGCATCCGATTTCGAGGATGGCAGTCTTGAGCAAATGGCGTTGGCGTCCCACCCACTATCGGTACTTGCGTTAGGAGAAGTCGCGGCACATTGGCTCGCCACAGGATGCTTATTGGCAGTGGTTTCGCCCGTGTTTGCAATGATGCTGGGTTTGCCGTCTCAAGGTTTGGGGGTGCTTGTACTGAGTTTATTGTTGGGCACGTTGTGTCTGACGTTGATTGGCGCGGTGGGAAGCGCGTTGACCGTCAGTATTCGCAGGGGGGGCTTGCTACTCTCACTTTTAATTATTCCGCTTAATGTGCCGGTGCTCATCTTTGGCACCGCCGCGGTCACAGAGGCTGTAATGGGAAGGGATCCATCGACTTGGCTGACGCTCATGGGCGCTTTAGCGGCGGGCATGTTGGCGCTAGCGCCACTGGCGGTGGGCGCTGCATTGCGTATTTCACTTGATAGTTAAGGTCCGCTCTGGGCGAACTGCTACCGAATGTGAATTAGGCCTCAAGGTAAAGGTTTAGGCGCTATAATGCGGGGTATGTGGGCGTTCATTCATAAATTGGGGTCACCCCCTTGGTTCTTCGGATTCAGTGGCACCTTGGTGCGCTGGCTATTGCCGGTGACCGTTCTGCTGCTTGCGGTGGGTGCCTACTGGGGGTTGCTGGTTGCCCCCCCAGATTTTCGTCAAGGTAATTCTTATCGCATTATTTATATCCACGTTCCTGCAGCCGTTGTGGCGTTAGCAGGTTATTACGTGATGGCCATTGCTGGCGCAATCAGTCTGATCTGGCGGATTAAGATGGCCGATGTGGCCATGCGCGCGGCCGCCCCCGTGGGGGCTGTGCTAACGGCCGTTGCATTAGTGACCGGGGCGATTTGGGGCAAGCCGACATGGGGCGCTTGGTGGGTGTGGGACGCGCGGATTACGTCGATGTTGATCCTCCTGTTCCTCTATCTTGGTGTGGTGGCGCTGTTTGAAGCGTATGAAAATAAGACTGCTGCGGCAAAGGCTTGTGCGGTACTGACCTTGGTCGGCACCGTTAATATCCCTATTATTTATAAGTCAGTCGATTGGTGGTACTCCCTGCATCAACCTGCGTCGCTCAAATTTACGGGTGAGTCGGCTATTGATGCCAGTATGTTGTATCCGTTATTGGTGATGATTGGCGCATTTTATTTGCTGTTCGCGATGTCCATGCTGCTAAACATGCGTGCAGAGTTGCTCTGGCAGCATCGTAATGCGCATTGGTTGCGACAACGGTTGGATGTGTCTTGATGTATTTTGAATCACTTGCTGCCGCATGGCACATGGATGGCCACGGTAGCTATGTTTGGATGGCCTACGCTCTGACGACGATGGCGGTAGTGTTGATGGTTTGGTTGCCACTGGCACGCTTTCGTCGGCACTTGCGATGGGTCAGCGCGGACCAGCTGCGGCAAGCCGGTGATAGTCAGTTATAAATGTGGGTAACCACACTGCCCTCTGATCGAGAGGGCTCATTGAAAAGAGCGGGTGCTATGACAGATCAGTCCATCAAGGCAGTCACAGTGAAGCGGTGCGTTACCGCCTGGAGTCGCTGAGATGCACCCTGCGCGAAAGCAACGCCTCATTTTGGTCAGTCTTGTGGTAGTGCTATCCAGTACCGCCATCGGTTTGGCGGCTTACGCACTCAGAGATAACATCAATCTGTTCTACCCGCCGGCCGAAGTCGCGGCGGGCAAGGCGCCGATTGATCGCACAATCCGGCTAGGGGGAATGGTGGTTGAAGGCAGTATTGAACGTAGCCGTGATGAGCTCGACACCACCTTTTGGGTCACAGACTACAAAGCGTCGGTCGCTATTCGCTACAGCGGTATTTTGCCAGACTTGTTTGCGGAAGGAGAGGGCATCGTCGCTGAGGGTCGGCTTGACGAGCAAGGCGTGTTGATTGCGACCCAGGTACTGGCGAAGCATGATGAAAATTATATGCCCCCCGAGGTTGCTGCGGCGCTCGAAGGGAATACGCCACGCTCCGCTGCGCCGTATCAGCCATGATCCCAGAAATAGGACACCTCGCCCTTATTATCGCCTTCGTATTTGCGATGGGACTCGCCGTGATTCCGATGTGGGGAGCGGTGCGCGGCAATAGTGCCGCGCTGAATCTCGCGCCGACCCTGGCTATGGGCGTTTTACTGTTTGTGGGCATTGCCTTTGCCATGCTCGCAGTCAGTTTTCTTAAAGATGACTTTTCAGTCGCCGTCGTCGCGGCAAATTCGAACAGCTTGCTGCCGGCTATCTTCAAGTTTTCTGCTTTGTGGGGGAACCACGAAGGTTCCCTTCTACTGTGGGTGCTCATACTATCTGGGTGGATGGCGGCGGTGTCGTGGTTCAGTCATGGACTGCCAAGCGTGATGGTCGCCCGTGTCTTGAGCGTGATGGGCATGATCGCGGTTGGTTTTCTCGCTTTTTCTCTCCTGACCTCGAACCCCTTCGAGCGTTTGTTACCCAACATACCCCTCGATGGCAATGACTTAAATCCACTGCTTCAGGACCCGGGGTTGATTATCCATCCACCGCTTTTGTACATGGGTTATGTTGGATTATCGGTACCGTTCGCCTTCGCGATCGCAGCGTTGCTGGGGGGTAGATTGGATGCATCGTGGGCGAGATGGTCGCGTCCATGGACCAATGTGGCTTGGGGATTTTTGTCGCTGGGGATCATGCTGGGAAGCTGGTGGGCCTACTACGAGTTAGGTTGGGGCGGCTGGTGGTTCTGGGATCCGGTTGAAAACGCATCCTTTATGCCTTGGTTAATGGGCACCGCATTGGTGCACAGCCTCGCTGTCACCGAGAAGCGGGGGGTGTTTCGGGCGTGGACCGTATTGCTCGCTATTTTTGCCTTCTCCCTGTCGTTGCTGGGCACGTTTTTAGTTCGCTCGGGCGTCTTAACCAGCGTCCATGCTTTTGCTTCTGATCCTGAGCGCGGGCTCTTCATTTTAATATTCCTCGCATTGGTCATAGGTGGTTCGTTGCTTTTGTATGCCCTGAGAGCCCCTACCGTCGCGAGTCGCATTAATTACACGGCGGTGTCGCGGGAGTCGCTGTTGATGGTCAATAACCTCGTGTTCACGGTATCCACCATCATTGTGCTGCTGGGCACACTGTTCCCGCTGGTGATGGATGCGTTTTCGTTGGGCAAGTACTCTGTTGGTCCGCCTTATTTCAATGCAGTGTTTGTCCCCTTGATGGCATTGGTGATGCCTTTTATGGCCGTTGGGCCTTTGTCGCGCTGGCGTGAGGATTCCGCGGCTCGCTGGTTACACGAGTTGCTCGTTCCGGGCGCAGTGGTGGTGGTGTTCGCGCTGGCGTTGCCGCTGCTTTTTGGGGCGCGGTTTAATGTTTGGATTGCGCTGGCGGTGCTGCTCTCGGGATGGGTGGCAATCGGCGTATTGAAGGACTTGTGGCGTCGTCTCGGTGTGGGCTCTGGCTATGGGTTGAGGTGGCAGACGTTAACCCCGAGTTTCTTAGGGATGGCAACGGCGCATTTGGGTTTTGCGTCCGTTGTGATGGGCGCGGTAGTCGTGACCCAGCTGAACGAAGAGCGCGATCTGCTGATGAAAGTGGGGGACGTTGAGTTCCTCGGGGGATATCGTTTCGAGTTGACGGCTTTATCTCGTCAGGCGGGACCTAACTATATGGCAGATCAGGCGGTTTTTGAGATCACACAGGGAGACAAGGCCATTGCGACCTTGGTCCCTGAAAAGCGACGCTACTTTGCGAGCGGGCAAATGATGACCGAGGCGGCGATTGACGGGAGTGTCTGGCGTGATCTTTATATTGCGTTGGGAGAGCCGGTCGAAGAAGGTGCCTGGGCGGTTCGACTGCAGTTCAAGCCCATGGTGCGCTGGTTATGGTTAGGAGGCGCGCTCATCGGCTTGGGTGCACTGCTGACGGTAGCAGACAGGCGCTACCGCAGGCAGTCAACGTCACAGTCAGCCGCGATAGCGGAGGCGACGGGGCTTGCGGGTTAAGCGATTCATTCCCTTAGCCGGCTTTGCGTTGTTGGCGTTACTGCTTTTTAAGGGATTGTCGATTGATCCAACGGCCCTGCCAGCGGCCCGTCTCGGCCAACCGTTTCCGGACTTTAGTCAGCCAGAGCTTTTGACGGAGGAGGTGATCGGGGCGTCGGCGCTGCAACCTCGGCCTGCTTTGGTCAATGTGTGGGCGACCTGGTGTTATTCGTGCCGCGTCGAGCACCCCTATCTGCTGGCTTTGGCCGCGCAAGGCGTACCCATTTACGGCCTGAACTATAAAGACGAATCAGAAAAAGCGCGGCAGTGGCTCTCTGAGTTGGGAGATCCTTATCGTCTCAATATTACTGATCGCGATGGGACGGTGGGCCTTGATCTCGGTGTTTATGGCGCACCAGAAACGTATGTTCTAGGGCCAGATGGCGTCATTTTGCATCGGCATGTGGGCGTGCTTGATGAGGCGGTGTTTGAAAGAGATATCCGTCGCTTCTTTACGGCCCCTGGGAGGGTGGCTCAAGCAAGTGCTCAGGAGGGTGGTGAGTGATGCATCGTTTGTTGTGCGCGCTCTTTCTGGTGTCTTCTTCAGCGTGGGCAGTCATTGAAACGTATGAATTCTCTTCGCCAGATTTGGCCTCGCGATATCACCAGTTGAGTCAGGAGTTGCGCTGTCCTAAATGTCAAAATCAAAATATCGCAGACTCTAACGCACCCATAGCGCGAGATCTGAGGGTGGTGTTGTATGAGCAGCTGGAGGCTGGTCAAACCGATGCCCAAATCCTCGATTTTATGGTGGCGCGATACGGTCAATTTGTCCGCTACCGACCTGAGGTCGATCGCCAGACGGCCCTTCTGTGGTGGTCCCCTCTGTTGCTACTGGTGCTGGGTGGTGTTGGGGTGGGGCGTCATTTCCGCAAAAAAGATCATCATCCTGCCCAAGGGCTGACTGCTGCGGAGCGGGACCAGGTGGATCGATTGCTAGAGGACCGACTGCCGTGATCGATGATTTTTGGATCGCCGGGGCGGCGCTGTTGCTCGGCGCGATAGTGTGGGTGGTGGTATTGCCCCGGTATTGGCAAAGACAGTACCCCACGGAAACCAATGAAGACTGGCTGCGTCTCAGGCAGCGCGAGTTAGTAGGGGAGTCTGAGCAATTGCAACAGGAGGCAGCATTGCGGCTCATCGAGGATGGCCTTGTTGATGACGTACCACGCTCGGCGGACCCCCTCATCTCGTCCAAGGCTTCCCAGTGGGCGGGCGTTTTGCTACTGACGGTACTGGTGGTGTTGCTCTACCAGCGATTAGGCGGCTGGGAGGACGTCAATATTGCCCGTGCGTTATCTGATGTTGAGCGTGCTCAACCGGCCGACATCATTGCGCTGATATCGCGGATTGAGACTCGCGCGGAGGCGAGGCCCGCTAACGCAGACTATGCCTTGCTGTTGGGCGAGTACTATTTATCGGGTAATGATCCGGCGGCGGCATTTGACTACTTTGATCGTCTCGTTGTGATGGGGGCATCGGCGCCTGAAATCTTAGGCAAGGCCGCTCAGGCAGAATTCCTTGCTAATGATCGGCAGCTCAGCGTAACGGCTCGGGCGCGTGCAGAGCAGGCGCTGGCGGTGAATACGGCAGAACCGGCGGCGCTGGCGACGCTGGGTATGGCTGCGTTTGAGGAAGCCGATTTTCGGGCCGCAATTCAGTATTGGCAACGCTTACAAGCGTTGGAGTCCCCCGGTTCCCCCGGCTACACAATGCTGGCACAGATTATCGAACGCGCGCGACTCGAGTTAGGTGAGGCGCCTCCGCGACTGGTTGACGATTCACCGGAAGAAGCGCCATTCGTCGCGTCGTCCGCTTCGCTCGGTGTCGACGTGATGGTGAGAGTGCCTGAGGGCGCGCCTGTCCCGCCCAATGGGTCGGTGGTGTTTGTGCTGGCGCGTGCCGCAGGTGCTGAACAGGGTATGCCTATCGCAGTCAGCCGCACCCAGCCGGAGCGTTGGCCGCTGTCGGTGAGACTGGATGATCGGCTATCGATGGCTGGCCAGCTGATATCGGAGAGCAAGGCCGTATCGATAGAGGTTCAAGTATCAATTGATGGCCAGCCGGGCCGAGATAACGCGCTGTATTGGGGGCGGGTTGACCCAGTGACAGTGGGCGGTGCCGAGCCGGTTGTCATCGCCTTACGTGGCCAATGAAGGGCTAATTCAGCATCAGCCATAGTGTTGTTGCTCGGAAGCATATACACTACATCTTGTGTTTTTAGCTCGCTTCGACGCGCCCCGTGCCGTAAGCGTACCCGATAGGTATCCGGATACATAAATGCGCCTGAAATCCATCAAGTTGGCCGGTTTTAAGTCCTTTGTTGACCCCACTACCGTGCAGTTCCCAGGCAATATGTGTGCGGTCGTCGGTCCAAACGGTTGTGGCAAGTCAAATATCATCGACGCGGTGCGATGGGTGATGGGAGAAAGCTCCGCAAAGACGTTGCGTGGCGAGTCCATGACAGACGTCATCTTCAACGGAACGACGAGTCGCCAGCCTGTGAGTCAGGCATCCATTGAGCTGATTTTTGATAATACAGAAGGCAAAGTTGCGGGCGAATTTGCGGCCTATAACGAGATTTCTGTGCGGCGCGTCGTCACCCGAGAGGCCCAGTCGGAATACTACTTAAATGGTGCAAAGTGTCGTCGGCGCGATATCACGGATTTATTTTTGGGGACCGGACTGGGGCCACGTAGTTACGCGATCATCGAGCAAGGTGTGGTGTCACGGCTTATCGAATCTAAGCCAGAGGAGCTCCGGGTCTTTATCGAAGAAGCTGCAGGGATTTCGAAGTATAAGGAGCGCCGCAAAGAGACTGAGAACCGGATGCGACGCACTGGAGAGAATCTAGAGCGGTTGACGGACTTGCGCGATGAATTGCAGCGCAATCTCGCTCATCTGGACAGGCAGGCGAGAGCGGCCGAGAAATACGCTGAGCTCAAGGCTGAGGAGCGGCAACTGCAGGGTGAGTTATTTGCCATTCAGTGGCGTAATTTGACAGCCGCTAAAGGCGAGGTGTCTGGCGAGATTGCGTCGTTAGAGGTTAAGCGAGAGGCGGCCAAGGCAGAGGTCACCCACACTACCACGCAGTCCGAGACGGCACGGGTCGATCAGACTGCGGCGACCGATGCACTGCATGCTGCACAGGAACATTACTACAGCGTCGGTGGTGAGGTGACTCGCATTGAACAGGCGTTGCGCTATGCGCAAGAGCGGCGTGGTGAGTTGCAGCGAGACCTCGAGCAGACCCGCACTAATCTGCAGCAAACTCGTCAGCACCTGGAGGGCGATCAGCGGCAGCTGGTCAAATGGCAGGAGGAGCTTGGGCAAGCGGAGCCGGCGCTGGATGAACTCAAGGTTGCCGCCAGTGCCGCGGCAGCAAGCCTGCAAGAAGCTGAGCGTGCTGTGCAGGTTTGGTCACAAGGCTGGGATGGATTCAATGACCGGGCGCAGGGTCCAAGCCAAACCGCTGAGGTACAGCAAAGCCGTATCGTTTATCTCGAGCAGGTGCTGACCAAGCTGCAAGAGCGGCTCCAGCAGCACAAATTAGAATCAGAGTCGTTGGCAACGGATCAGGGTGAGTCTGCGGTAGAGCCGTTACAAACCAATATCGATAACGCCGATCGGGGTATTCAGGGCAAAGAGCAGGAAATTCAGACACTGCAGAAGCAGTTGACGGAATCACAAACCGCCATTGAGCAGGGCCGGCAACAGCAGGATGCGATAAGGGCGACTATTCAGGAAAACCGTGGACACATAGCTTCGCTGACGGCGTTGCAAGAGGGCGCTTCGGATGATCGCGAGCGCATCGCGTTGTCCGACTGGATTGAGACAGAGGCCGTACAGTCATTAGGGACTGTTTATGCCGCCCTCGAGGTCGACACGGGATGGGAGGCTTCGGTTGAGCAGGTATTGGGTGAGGCGTTGTCAGCGCAGGTGCTAAGCGACTCAGATATGGCAAGTTTACCGAGTGTCGCGACCTTGCCGGCGGGCGCGTTTCTGGTGGAGCAAGGGACGCGCAAGGCGGGGAGCTCAGAAGGGACGTTAGCGGCGCACGTCAAAGGGCCCGCTGGCATTGTGCAGTGGTTGCGGTCGATCAAAGTGGCAGGGGATCTTGCGGAAGCGCGACGGCGCTGCGCCGAGCTCGAGCCGCACGAATCTGTCGTCACGAAGGATGGACACTGGCTTGCGAACGGTTGGCATCGGCGCAGGTCTGGTGCCGATGCCGCGGCCGGGATCATTGCCCGTCAAGCGCAACTGGAATCACTTCAAGGAGCGCTCGCAAAGGGCAATGATGAAGCCGTGGCCGTAGAGGTATCGCTGAGCGACCTGTTGACTGCCAGGGGGGCACTGGAAAAATCACTGTCCCAAACTCAGCAGAGTTTGCAGCAATTGATTAATGAGCGCGCGGAATGGGTTTCAGAGCGGAGAGCCGTTGCCACGAAGCTCGAGCAGCAAATGCAGCGCCGCAACCGACTGCAGGAAGAAATCAACGAGAGCGAACGCCAGTACGAACAGGAGCAAGCAAATCTTGCGCAAGCAAGACAAACCCTAAGCGCTGCTTTGGACCAGATGGAGCTCGATCGTGTCGAGCGGGATAA
>CAJWWJ010000032.1 GCA_913048575.1 uncultured Halieaceae bacterium | reverse complement strand
AATGACCTCGGTCACCTTTTCGCCGGGTAAAATGCCCCCCTTGCCGGGTTTTGCACCCTGAGAGAGCTTGATCTCAAACATTTTGATCTCAGGTATTGCCGCTAACTCGGTTAGCTTCGAAGCATCGAGTCGCCCCTGCTCATCCCGCACACCATATTTTGCCGTGCCAATTTGAAAGATCAAATCACAGGGGGCTTGCCGATGAAACGGAGAGAGTCCGCCTTCACCGGTGTTGAGCCAAATGCCGCTTTGATAGGCGCCCTGGGACAGTGCCGAAATGGCAGGGCCCGATAAGGCGCCATAAGACATGGCTGAGATATTGAACAATGAGGGTGCGGTGTAGGGCCTAGCGACAGACGCTTCTCCGAAAATAACGGGGGTAGGCGTGTGGGCCTGAATCTCTTCCGCGGTGGGAGGGAACGCACCATTCAGGAAGAAAATATCGCCAGGGCGATTCAGTGGTTTGGTCGAGCCGAAGGCGACCGTGCTGTCGATCCGTTTGGCAGCGCGCGCAACCCAAGTACGCTGGGCGCGGTTAAACGGGAGTTCCTCTCGGTCCATCGCGAAAAAGTATTGCCGAAAAAAAACGCCAAGGTGTTCAAAAACGTAACGAAGCCGGCCGATCACCGGATAGTTTTTACGAATGGCTTGGGTATTTTGCGTCACATCGATGACATACAGCACCGCAACGGTGAGTAGCCCCAGTAATATCAATAGCGCCAAGGTCATGACAGTCACGTCAAGGACGGTGTCTAGCAGTGCGAGAAGGTTTTCCATGGCTGACTTATGCTCCCAGTTCTTGCGAAAAGTGTAGCATTCGACGAGAGTCAGTTAATGGTCATCACGTGAGACGAACTGACTAAGCACGAACTGACTAAATAGTGACTCGCTGGCGGAGGTCGATGTATCTCACGGCAATACATTGCTGAGCGCTGCTGGGGACGGCCCTTGATAAGGTGATGCATGTCTAAGACGGCATCATAGGGAGAGGGGCCCACTCGGTTAGTGCGCCCTGTGCGCCGAGGGGTTCGCAAAAACCAAGCGCCAAATTAATTCGGGGCTTCGTTCGCGTTTGTCACAAGGCCTCGACGGCATTGTTTATCGCACTAGAGAGCTGCTTTTTTGTGGTGGCAATGTGCTCGCTTGCGTTGACAGCGAAGCCGAACTTGTCAGCCCGGGTTCCTGGCTGCAACAGGTGCCCCATCGGTTATTGCTACCCAGTTTTGTTTGGTGTCACCCCAGGCGTGAAACTGCGGCTCAAAACCAGATGTGTCGTCCATCGTGCCAGTTTTTAAAAAAACCATTCCCTCAAACCCGGGTACTGCTGAGTAAATGGGGGAGCCACAGTTGCCGCAAAAAAAGCGTTGCACGGCATTTCCGCTCTCCGTCTCGGTATCAGTGTAGAGCTTCAGTTCACCTTGGATGAGGTGAAATTCCGTTGTGGGTACACCGGCAAGGGTTGAAAAAGCGGAACCCGCTTGACGTTGGCAATTCTTGCAATGGCAGACGCCTGCCATTTGAGGCGAGTTGTCGATGCGATATTTAATTGCGCCACATAGGCATTGGCCAGTTTCAGACATCACTAAGTTCTCTCTTTATGACGTCCCTTAACATGCCCCCTCCCGACACAGAGATCAAGGCGTAGATGCTGGGTTGCGTGGAAGGGCCGTGATGATGTGGCATTAACAGTTTTGATTCGCCGAATGCGTTATGCGGCTTTTAAGGCCATTATGTCGATCGAACCACTGCTTTGTATTCCGCCAAGATACGGATTAAGAAGGGCGGCTGGGTTGTTTGTCAAAACGCTATCTAACTTACTAAAACAATTGTTGAAGGCCTGTGTAAAATGAATGCCTTCTTACGTGAGCAAACAGCGTGGTTGTCAAAGAGTTACTAGGGGGAGTTATGAGATTCGTTTTAACGACGCTATTCATTATGGCGTCAGGGCACGCGACTGCCGAGGTATTACAATTAGCCTGCGTGACCGAGAATCCTCTGGCAGATAACCGCGTGTATGTGATCGATACGGCAAGGGGGACGGCATCTGTGCATTACGATTACGGTTACACGCTGGCCGCGAGCAGAGTCGCGTTAGAAGCGGGTGTTTTTACGCTTTATTTCGCGGGCGGAGGCGGCCTACCCGAAGTCACTATCTCTCGCGTTACCGGGAAATATCGAACCCGATATGTGGACGACAGCACTGACGCTGGATTTTGTGAGCTGCTAGAGGAGCCTGAATTTAAGCTCTGAATCGCGTTTAAAAGTCAATCAGGGTCGACGACGCCCATACCTAGGCTTTGCTAATCCTCAGTTGGCAGAGGAATGGGAACTTTTGCGGGCGGGAGCTGATTTAATGCGCCTGAATGAGCAAGCACGGTGCTTTTGATCCACCATTGAATTTGCTTGGTACCGAAGGCCGGACTTGAACCGGCACGCTTTTAAGGGCGGGGGATTTTGAATCCCCTGTGTCTACCAATTCCACCACTCCGGCTCGTGCAAACGACGGCGCGCAGTATACCAAGTCCACATCAATCGGCAATCGGAGGTTCTGCAAGGCCTCGCCATACTGTATACTCCGTCGCGATTCAGCCGCGCCATGCCTTGTTGGTCCGGTGGATCTGAGTATCTTCAGGGAGAAAAGATATGGCGATGAAGCTCATCAAAAAAAGTGCCGACTACAAGATTTTCGTTCGCGGTGATGACCGATATGCAGTGCAGGACAGTAATGGCCGATCAGTAAATGGAGAGGAGAAAGTAAGGATCCTCGTCGAAGAAGAGTTGATCAAAGTGGCAGTGCCCAGCGCGCCAGCAGCAGTAGCCGATGAAGTTGAAGCGGTTGCCGAAGAGGCGGCAGAGGAGCCTGCAGCAGAGGCGGCTGAGCAAGTTGAGTCCGAGGAGAGCGCCCCCGATGCGCCAGCAGTTGAGGAAACTCCTGCAGAGGACGAAGCCTCAGCAGTTGAGGAAGCTCCAGCAGAGGAGGCCCCTGCGGCAGACGAAGCGGAGGAGGAGGCAAAGTAACACGTGCCACCGAAACGCTGAAACACGGAGCCGGCTGATGCCGGCTTTTTTATGAAACCGCTAAGTGCGTAAGCACATTAGCCCTTTTAAACTAGCCAGACAGTCGACGCGATCGCCGTATTGTTCTGATAATCACCCTATGATGAGTGCTATGCCATGAAGCGTACTGATTTCGCTTTTGACTTGCCTGCAGAGCTGATTGCACAAGCACCCTTAGCGGAGCGATCAGGCTCTAGGCTTTTGTCAGTGGATGGCAGCAGCGGTGAGTGCAGTCACCTCTTGTTTACGGATCTGGTTAATTTGGTATCAAGCGACGATCTGCTGGTGTTCAACAACACTCGAGTGTTACCCGCGCGGCTATATGCGCAAAAACAGACTGGTGGGCGAGCAGAAATATTGGTCGAGCGCCTGATGCCTGATGGCACTGCGCTGGCGCACGTGAGGGCCAGCAAAAGTCCGCGTGATAATACGCTCTTGTTGCTTACGCCAAATCCCGATTCAGATGTATCAGATATGGCGGTGCGTGTCATCGGTCGTCAGGGCGCTTTATTTCACTTGGCACCCGAATCAGGCAGCTTTCCCGAGGCGATGCAGCAGCTGGGCCACATGCCTTTGCCGCCCTATATAGAGCGCGCCGATTCAGCAGCCGATCGTGAGCGCTATCAGACGATTTATGCAAAGCACGACGGTGCGGTTGCTGCGCCAACGGCTGGACTGCATTTCGATCAACCGCTTATGAATCAGCTCGAGACGCAAGGCGTTCAGCGAGCTGAAGTGACCCTCCATGTTGGGGCGGGGACGTTTCAGCCAGTGCGTGCAGATGAGATAACCGACCACGTTATGCACAGCGAGTATATTGAGGTCGATCAAGCTTGTTGTAATGCGGTGGCAGAGTGTCGCGCGCGAGGTGGCCGCGTGATTGCGGTAGGCACTACCGCGGTGCGATCGCTCGAGAGTGTTGCCCTGAGGGTGCCAGAGGGCGAATCATTAGTGCCCTATTCGGGCGATACTGATATTTTTCTCACTCCTGGCGCGCAATTTCGTGTCGTAGACGCCATGATCACTAATTTCCATTTGCCGGAATCGACGCTGCTTATGCTGGTTTCTGCGTTTGCCGGAGTGGAGTCGATTCGTGCCGCTTATGCCGCGGCTATCGCCAATCGGTATCGATTCTTCAGTTACGGGGATGCGATGTTTCTCAGCAAGAAGGAGTCCCATTAGTGGAGTTTACGGTTTCTCATCGTGACGGTTTGGCTCGCCGAGGACAGATTGATTTTCCGCGGGGCAGTATTCAAACGCCAGCCTTCATGCCGGTCGGTACCTACGGTACGGTCAAAGGCATGTTACCTCGAGACATCACGGCCATCGGTGCTGAAATTATTTTAGGCAACACCTTTCACTTGTGGCTGCGCCCGGGCACCGACGTGATTAAAGCCCATGGTGATCTTCACGACTTTATGGGCTGGGCAGGACCGATCCTGACCGACTCGGGTGGTTTTCAAGTGTTTAGCCTAGATGCGCTTCGAAAAGTGTCGGAAGAGGGCGTGGCCTTTAAGTCCCCAGTGAATGGTGATGCCGTATTTCTTGATCCTGAGACCTCAATGCGCATTCAACGCGATTTGGGCAGTGATATTGTGATGATCTTTGATGAGTGCACGCCTTACCCTGCATCTGCGACAGAGGCGCATGATTCTATGCAGCTCTCGCTTCGGTGGGCAGAGCGCAGCAAGCGTGCTCACGCCGATAACCCTTCGGCGTTGTTCGGTATCGTCCAGGGCGGCATGCATTTAGACTTGCGTAAGCAATCTTTAGACGGCCTGACGCGCATCGGCTTCGATGGGTATGCAATCGGTGGTTTGTCGGTGGGTGAGCCCAAGTCGGAGATGATTAAGGTGCTTGACGGCTTGGCCAGTGAGTTACCCAATGAGTCACCTCGTTATTTGATGGGGGTGGGTACACCCGCCGATCTGTTGGAAAGTGTGCGCCGCGGCGTGGATATGTTTGATTGTGTGATGCCGACTCGGAACGCCCGCAATGGACACCTATTTACGAGCACGGGCATTGTAAAGCTGCGTAATGCCCGTCATAAGACCAGCGTTGAACCGCTGGACCGCGACTGCGACTGTTATACCTGTCAAAATTTCTCTCGGGCGTATCTTGCCCATTTGGATAAGTGCAACGAAATTCTGGGGTCTCAGCTGGCGACCATTCATAATCTGCGTTATTACCAGCGTCATATGGCAGCGATTCGATCTGCGATCGAAGCGGGGACCTTGGATGACTACGCCAACGAGTTTTATGCCCGTCTTGAGAGTGAGGGAGAGACATGAGCGAGACAGACCAGCCGATCAAGTCGCCTTGCATCGAAGTATGTGCCTTGGATGACCACAATGTCTGTATTGGGTGTTACCGCACAGCAGACGAGATTATCGATTGGTTTGCTGCCAGCGATGAGCGTAAACGCGTCATTCTGGAGGCGGTGCACAGACGCCGGACAGCGAGTTCATAGCTGCCCACGTTGACTTATTCGGCTGAGATATCCAGCAATCCCGCCTCAGTGTTCAGCGGCCAAATGCGGACGCGGTTGATGTGGGTCTTGGCAATGTCTTCAATCTCGAGTTGATACCCTTCAATCCTGACCGAGGTGCGGGCGCTCGGAAAGGCCTCGAGGGCCTCCAGCGCCAAGCCACTCACGGTTTTCGGCCCATCGGTGGGCAGATCCCATTTTCGTTGCCGGTTCAGGTCGCGAATCGTGACGGTGCCTGAGCAGGTGGTGCTGCCGTCGGCGTGGCGCGTGATTTCCTCGTTTTCCTCAACCAAGTTAGAGGTGAACTCGCCCACAATCTCCTCAAGAATATCCTCTAGCGCCACTAGGCCAAGGATGTCGCCATACTCATCCACCACCATGCCGAGGCGCTTCTTTTGTCTTTGAAAATGCAGTAGCTGAGTGTTGAGCGGCGTATTCTCAGGGATAAAATACGGGGCGTCGGTCTCGTTTTTAAGGATCTGGCGATTAAGCCGCCCACCTTGTAATACTCGGCTTAAATTGCGCATGTGAAATACGCCCTCGATTTGATTGGTATCGCCTCGATAAATGGGTAAGCGCGTGTGCTCGCTATTTTTGAGTTGTTGCAGGATGGCCTCGTCAGGGGCCTCCATATCTATGCCATAGATCTCATTCCGGGGTGCCATGATGTCATTCACGGTCATTTGCTCCAGGTCGAGAATATTGACCAACATACGACGGTGCCGACTGGGAATCATTGAGCCCGATTCCGTCACAATGGTTCTCAATTCTTCTTGCGATACGGCGTCGTCGCCCGCTTGATCGGGGGAAAACCCCAGTAACTTCAAGATGCCATTGGTGAGCCAATTGATCGACAAGACTAATGGCATTAAAAGCTTCTGCAGCGGCAGCAAAATCAGGCTGGCAGGAAACGCCACCCGTTCTGGCCGCAGCGCTGCGATCGTTTTAGGCGTGATCTCTGCAAAGATCAAAATTACAAAGGTGAGCGTGATGGTGGCGATGGCGATACCCGCATCACCAAACAACCGAATCGCGATGACGGTGGCAATCGCCGAAGCAAGGATGTTCACCAGGTTGTTGCCAATCAATATGAGTCCAATCAGCCGGTCGGGCCGCTGCAGCAAACGGATGGCCCTTTTGGCTCCGCGGTGACCTGTTCCGCTCAAATGTTTTAAGCGATACCGATTCAAGGACATCATGCTGGTCTCTGAGCTAGAGAAAAAAGCAGAGATCAAAATCAGGAGGGCTAGCGCCGCAAAGAGCAGAGCCAGTGATGTCTCGTTCAAGAGTGGCTGACGCCTCTATAACCTTGGAAGGGAAATGGTGGAGAAAAAATGCCGGCGGCACAAGCCTATTGTGACGTCTTTTGGCCACAGCCCTCCGGCTACTGCGTCAGCGGAAGAAGCAGTTCAAGCACCAGTTTCGAACCAAAAAAACCGAGCACAATAAGGCCAAAAGCAATCAAGTTGACCGTAATGGCTGACTGAACCCGCCATCCGCGCCGGAGGTACTGGATCACTAGGACCGCGTAAAGACACCAAGCGAGCAGCGTTAGAATCGTTTTGTGCACTAATTGCTGTCCAAAAAGGTCCTCGATAAAAATTACGCCCGTACCAATGGCAACGGTCAGAATCAAAAAGCCGGTGCCGGTCAGCTCATAAAACAGCGCCGAGGCGGCCTCTAGTGGCGGGAGCTTGCGAATCACACCTCGTCCGCGATGTTGCCGTAAGCGCTGAGCTTGCAGCGTGACGAGGAGTCCTTGAAGCACTGCCAACGCCAACACGGCAAAGCTGATGATGGAGGCCGATACATGAGACAAAATGCCGGGCGGTAAGTCACTCATGGGACGACTGGTGTCGGGTGCAAACGTGGCGACAAGAATCGATAGCGCCGCCAAAGGAAACAGCACGATCAGTAATGTGTGCAGTGGTCTTATCAGTAAAGCAACGAGGCTGATCACCCCCATGCTTAAGAACATTAAGGACGCAACGCGATAGAAACCCAAGCTGGACTCGCCGGCTTGCGCTGGCAGATAGGCGGCTAACGCATGGGCAATGAGGGCTGCTGCGCCGACCAATGCGATGTGTTGGCGCTGACCTTCCTCGCCCGCACCCAAGCTCAGTGCCTGCCGCCAAACGGCGATCAAATACAGTAGCGCCGAGAGAATGGCGAGGCCAGCAGTCAATAAGCTGGGGGGCGTATCCATGGTCTCTCCAAGTTCAATAGTCGGGCCGTGTTGTGGTCGATTTGGGTATCTGCCATCGCATCCTTATACTACGCGCTTATAGAGGATATTGGGTATCCCTGAGAGGGGGAGATAACACCATGTTTGAATCGTTAAGTGATCGTCTGGGCGCTAGCCTCAAGGCCATTTCTGGGAAATCTAAGCTGACTGAGGACAATATCCGCGACACGTTGCGCGATGTTCGGATGACGCTGTTAGAAGCCGACGTGGCGTTGCCGGTGGTAAAAACCTTCACCGATCGCGTCAAAGATCGGGCTGTGGGAACCGAGGTCAGCCAGAGTCTATCGCCGGGCCAGGCTTTCCTGAAGGTGGTTCAGGCAGAGTTGCAGGCGGTCATGGGCGGCGAGAGCGAGGGGTTGAACCTGGCGACTCAACCTCCTGCTGTGATTATGGTTGCGGGGCTTCAAGGTGCGGGTAAGACCACGTCGGTTGCTAAGTTAGCGCGTTATTTGATCGAGAGAGAGAAGAAAAAGGTATCGGTCGTGAGTGCTGATGTTTACCGCCCGGCTGCGATTAAGCAGCTCGAGACGTTGGCAGCTGAGGTCGGGGCGCGTTTTGAGCCCAGCGACGCTGATGAAATACCGGTCGATATCGTACGCCGCGCCATCGCCGATGCGCGCGTCGCTTTTTCGGATGTATTACTGGTGGATACCGCTGGTCGCCTCGCTATTGACGACGAAATGATGGCCGAAATCAGCGCGTTGCACGAAGCGGTTGAACCGATTGAAACCTTATTCGTCGTCGACGCCATGACGGGTCAGGATGCGGCGAATACGGCCAAGGCATTTGGCAAGGTCCTGCCGCTGACTGGCATTATCCTGACCAAAGTCGATGCGGACACTCGAGGCGGCGCGGCGCTATCGGTGCGCACGATTACCGAGCGACCGATAAAATTTTTGGGCGTGGGGGAGAAGACAGATGCGCTCGATCCTTTTCATCCCGATCGCTTGGCCTCTCGCATTTTGGGTATGGGAGACATGTTGTCGCTTATTGAAGATGTTGAGCGCAAGGTTGATCAAACCAAAGCAAAGAAGTTAGCGAAAAAGGTTCAGAAGGGGGGACGCTTTGATCTCGAGGACTTCCGCGAACAGTTGCAGCAAATGAAGAATCTCGGTGGGATGGGAGCCATGCTCGACAAAATGCCGGGTATGGGAGGCATGGCACAGGCCGCACAGAATCTCGATACCCAGCAATTTGTCAGAATGGAAGCCATGATCAACTCGATGACGCCGCGTGAGCGACGCAACCCTGATTTGATCTCGGGTTCCCGAAAGCGCCGCATTACCGGTGGTTCTGGCACGGTCATTCAGGATCTGAATCGCTTGCTCAAGCAGCATAAACAAATGCAGAAAATGATGAAAAAAATGAAAGGCGGCGGTATGCAACGCATGATGCGGGGTATGGGCGGCATGACAGGAGGGCCGGGCGGCGGTCTGCCACCGGGTTTCCCTCGCTAGAGGGCGGTAATAAGGAGGTTATGAGGCCTTTCCACTGATCGTGGTTTACTGTATTCTCCGCGCTCTTTTTTGAAGTAGGGCGCCTGAGTTGGGCGCTGATTTGAGGACACGACACTATGGTAGTCATCCGATTATCCCGGGGCGGAAGCAAAAAGCGGCCCTTTTATCATGTCACCGTGGCGGATCGTCGCGAGGCCAGAGATGGCAGCTTCATTGACCGTTTGGGCTTTTTTAACCCGGTTGCCCGGGGTCAGGAAGAGCGCTTGCGCATTGATGTTGAAAAGGTAGAAGGCTGGGTTGCTAAAGGCGCTCAACTCTCTCCTCGCGTCAAAAAGCTCATTAAAGAATACCAAGCTGGCGCGGAAGCTGCCGCCGCTTGATCAGTTGTGGCAGATGGTTCGCCGAGCCGGATGTCAACGTCCATAGCCCCCGCTGAGGAAACCCTTACACTGGCCACTGTGTTGGGGGCTTATGGTATAAAAGGCTGGGTGCGCTTGTGGGTCAATCTTGAAGAGCCTAGTGCACTCACACACCTTTCCCCGCTTACCTTACACAAACCCTCTGGCGCCACCGCTCCGACGGCGCGACCCACCCTAATAGAAGCGTTGCAGCGGCAGGGTAAAGGGTACGTTGCCCGCTTGTCGGGAGTCGAGGACCGCACGGCGGCTGAGGCACTTAAAGGCAGCGAAATTCGGATGCCGACGGCACAGTTTCCGCAGGCGGACGAAGGCGATTTTTATTGGCGAGACCTTGAGGGATTGCAAGTTTGGTGTGAGGAGGGCGAGTCGAGACTGCTGTTGGGCACCGTGCAACGGTTGCTCGAGACTGGCGCAAACGACGTATTGGTGGTCACGCCCAGCGAGGACAGCATCGACGATAGAGAGCGACTGATCCCCTGGTTACCAGATGAGGTGATTAAGCAGGTTGATCTGCAGGAGAGGACGATCGCCGTCAGTTGGTTCATCGATGCCTGATCGCGATCTGCTTTACCGTTTTGCTGTGGTGACCTTGTTTCCGGAGATGTTCGCGGCGATCCAGCAGTGGGGTATCACTGGGCGCGCCTTTCAAAACGGTACTTGTCAGCTAACGCTGCATGATCCGCGCGAAGAAGCGACTGATCGGCATGGCACCGTTGATGATCGTCCCTATGGAGGCGGCCCCGGTATGGTCATGACCGCCCCTATTTTATCCGCCGCATTGGCGAAGGCCAAAGCGGCAGTTGACTCTAATATGCCTGTGATTGCTGTGACGCCACAGGGCCAAAAACTGGATGCGAAGTTGGCACAGAAACTGGCCGAGAAGCCAGGCCTTATCGTGGTTGCCGGTCGTTACGAGGGGATGGACGAGCGCTTTATCGAGCAGGAGGTCGATTTGGAGGTCTCGATAGGTGATTTTGTCGTCAGTGGCGGAGAATTGCCCGCCATGTTGCTAATGGATGCGGTCATGCGATGGTTGCCGGGCGTTTTGGGCCATCCGGAATCTGCAGTCGAGGACTCGTTTACCGAAGGTTTGCTAGATTGCCCTCATTACACGCGACCAGAGGCCTATCAAGGTCAAGCAGTGCCCGAAGTGCTACTCAGTGGCGATCATGGTGCGATCGCGCAGTGGCGCCGTGCTCAAGCGTTACGGCGAACACTGGATCGACGGCCAGATCTCTTGTCATGGGAGTCAATCAGCCCGGAAGATAGGTTATTGCTGGAGAAATGGGATCTTTTACCCGCCGACAGGGGCAGACAATCCTGATTTGAGCAGGTATGATCGCGCGCTCGCGCGGTGGTGTAGCCTCCTTAACAGGCGAGAGCGCACTTAGTGAAGCGACGATTCAGCGACCTTAGCCTGAGCAGTATCAAGGGGGTCGTGTGTTAAGTCGCGAGAAGCAGCGATCAGAAAATAGAGTATCGGCCGCCTAGTGTGGGCGATGACGGGAGAAGGAAGATCATGAGTACCAACAAAATTATTGCTGAACTTGACGCGGAGCAAATGGGGCGCGATTTGCCTGATTTTGCGCCCGGCGACACGGTTGTGGTGCAGGTTCGTGTTAAGGAGGGCAATCGTGAGCGTCTTCAGGCGTTTGAGGGCGTCTGTATCGCGAAGCGCAATAGAGGATTGAATTCGGCGTTTACGGTGCGCAAGATATCCCATGGCGTCGGCGTAGAACGGACTTTCCAAACGTTTAGCCCGCTGGTCGATAGCATTGCAGTGAAACGTCGAGGCGACGTGCGTCAGGCGAAGCTTTACTATCTGCGAGAGCTGTCCGGCAAAGCGGCGCGAATCAAAGAAAAGCTCTCTTCTTAACGCCTCCTCCTGCAGGCGAGACCGGGTCACTCTCCGTGATCACGCACTATGCGTCATCACGAGACTGGGCCAACGGTCGCGTCTCTGGTGCTGATCCCTTACACTAGGTACTCGAGGCAGCGTGCCAACTGGCTAGGCCAGATGCTGACGTGATAGGCAGGTTCGCCTACCGTGACAGATTTCACCCGCTTTGATTTTGAGAGGCATCAGGAAGATGAATCCGAACGCTAAAGCCAGTGCACAGCGCGGCGTGATTGGGTACCTTAGAGGCCCAGCGACTTGGCTGTCTGCGAGCGTGTTGCTGGTCTCGTCAATGATCGTCTCAGCTGAAAACCTGCGTGAGCAAATGACGACGACCCTGAGTGACTTCGCAGGACAACCTATCGATATTGAATACGCTCGCCCGAGCCCGGCGCCAGGTATTTCAGAAGTCCAGATAGAAAATGGTCCGCTCATTTATGCGACCGATGATGGTGCCTACTTTTTCCTTAATGGCGACCTTCATCAAGCCAATGCAACGGGCGCAGTGAATCTCACCGAAACCCGTCGTGCCGAAGCGCGACAACAGCAATTGGCGGCAGTGTCGGTTGATGACATGGTGGTATTTGCCCCCGAGGGGCCTTCGCGCGGCCACATCACCGTATTCACTGATGTCACCTGCTTTTATTGTCAAAAGCTTCATCGTGAGGTGGACCAACTCAATGCCAAAGGGGTAGAAGTGCGCTACCTCGCTTTTCCTCGCAGTGGGATGGAATCCGAGGGTGCTGAAAAGTTGGCCACCGCTTGGTGCGCCGAGGACCAACAAACCGCATTGACAGAGCTCAAGGCGGGGGTCGAGCTGCCTGTGAATATGTGCGAAGGCAATCCTATTGCGGCGCAATATGAACTGGGCAAAGAGATGGGTGTATCCGGGACGCCCGCTATTGTGACCAGTTCGGGCGAACTGATACCGGGTTACCGTCCCGCACCTGCGCTGCTTGCGCTGTTGGGCCTTGATTGAGCCCTGACTGACGAGGCAACTTACCTCCGTGGATACTCACTTTCAACGCATCGAGCGCTTACCGCCATACGTCTTTAATATCATCGGCGAGCTAAAGCAGGCAGCGCGTGCACGCGGCGAAGATATTATTGACTTCGGCATGGGCAATCCAGATCAGCCGACACCTGAGCATATTGTTGAGAAACTCCGTGAAACGGTCGCACGCGGGGATACTCACCGTTACTCACAATCGAAGGGTATACCGAGATTGCGCAAGGCCATGTCTGATTGGTACGCCAATCGTTACTCAGTCGACATTGACCCAGAGACAGAAGCAATCGTGACACTGGGCTCTAAAGAAGGCTTGGCGCATTTGGCTTTGGCAACCACTGGGGTGGGTGATGCCATTTTAGTGCCTAACCCCAGTTACCCCATACACCCTTATGGCTTTGTTATTTCGGGTGCGGATCTGCGGCATGTCCCGATGGAAAGCGAGGCCGGGTTTATCGATGAGCTCGAGCAGGCAATACGAAACACGTACCCCAAACCTAAAATGTTGGTGCTGAACTTTCCCTCTAATCCAACAGGGCATTGCGTCGAGTTGCCGTTTTTTGAGCGGATTGTCGAGATCGCGCGTCAGAATGATATTTGGGTGGTGCATGATCTCGCTTACGCAGATCTGGTTTTCGACGGCTACAAGGCGCCTAGCATCCTGCAAGTGCCCGGCGCACGAGACATTGCAGTCGAGTTCTTCACCTTGTCTAAGAGTTACAACATGCCGGGTTGGCGTGTGGGATTTTGCTGCGGTAACGCAGAATTAATTGCCGCGCTGACGCGCATTAAATCGTACTTAGACTACGGTATTTTCACGCCGATTCAGGTGGCGGCCATTGCCGCTCTGGAAGGTGATCAGAGCTGTGTCAGTGAGATCTGTGCGACCTACCAACGCCGGAGAGATGTGTTGTGTTCGGGGCTTAATGAGGCAGGTTGGCCGGTGGTTCCCCCAAAAGCCACTATGTTTGTTTGGGCGGCGATTCCTGAGGCATTCCGACACATGGGTTCGGTCGAGTTCAGTAAGCTTTTGCTTCAGCAAGGCGGTGTGGCGGTATCGCCGGGCATTGGATTCGGCGAATATGGTGAGGGGTTCGTGCGTTTTGGGTTGATCGAAAATGAGCACCGGACGCGTCAGGCCGTTCGGGGTATCAAACGCGTGTTGCGCATGGGCCCGCCCCAGACAACTGACGGATTATCAGCATGAGTACTTCGAGTTTGAGAGTGGGTCTTTGTGGAGTAGGTACGGTAGGTCTCGCTACCGTGCACATTTTGCGTGATCAGAGCGCGATGCTGGCCGCACGCTGTGGCCAGACCTTGTCGATAACGCATGTCGGTGCGCGCCGTGAGGTGCCGCACTCTGATTACGCCACTGCCCGCATCAGTCGTGATGTCATGGATGTGGCGCGTGACCCTGATGTCGATGTGCTGGTCGAGTTAATCGGGGGTACGACGGTTGCCCGCGA
>CAJWWJ010000031.1 GCA_913048575.1 uncultured Halieaceae bacterium | reverse complement strand
CCACTCCACTGGTGACCAAACACACTAGCGTTATCAGTGCTGTCAGGCCCGACTTGATCATAGTGTTACGACAACGCATCCCCGCACGCTCCCCTCTTCGATTATTTCATGAGCTCTCGCTATTTCTGCGAAGGGGAGCGTCTGTGCAATGCGGTGTCGCAGCCCTTCCTCAACCAGTAGCGCCTGTGTATCAGCGACGGCTCGCGCCTTTGCCGTTTCGGGCATGGCGTAGACAATCACCATTCGCACCGTGAGATCCATAAACATCATGGTGCGAAACGGCAAAATAGGCTCTGGCACCACCGTGCTGGAATAGGTGGCGATCGTCGCACCGGTGCGGAGACAGTCCAATAGTTCCGGTAAATTAGCGCCGAACTCGACGTCGATCACACGATCTATTTGAGAACCACCCAACTGCTCAACTACCTGCCGTCCCCAGCCAGGCTCGCGATGATTAACGACTTGCTCTGCCCCAGCCTCGCTGCAAGCCAGCGCGTCAGCCTCATTACTGGCTGTCGCGATAACGCGCGCCCCGGCACGCTGCGCCCACTGAATGGCATAGTACCCAACACGACCAGCACCGCCCGTCACGAGTACCCACTGACCAGCGACATCGCCGTCGGCGAAGACACAACGATGCGCTGTCAAAATAGGAATGCCCACACACGCACCCACATCGAAGGCAGTATTATCAGGTAACCTAGGTGCGCGTAAGGTATCGATCGCTACGTATTCTGCTGCTGTGCCATGCAAGCGCGCGTACTGCGCTTGATAGACAAAAACACGCTCTCCTATCCGTGAAGTGGGCACCCCACTCCCGACGCCCTCGATCACGCCCGCGCCGTCACTGTGGGGAATAACCGCTCCATCATCGAGCAGATTGGGGAAACCGCCGGCACGCTTTTTGACGTCAGACGGGTTCACCCCGGTGGTGCACAGTTTAACTAAGACCTCGCCAGGCCCCGGGTCAGGCGTGGCCCATTCACTCACCTTAAGCACCTGATTTGCCGGACCGAACTCCGCAAACGAAATCGCTTTCATTGCGTCACACTCCTTCTGAATTGGGTGACACTCTTAGCCAAGAGGTCATGGGCAATGGCGCCATTGATGACTGACGTAAGCGGCGCTGTGCCATCACAGAAACCATTGCTATCCGCCACTCAGCAGTGCAAACGCACCCCTCATAGTTAGGCATCTAACCAATTGGCCAGGCTCTCTGTGTGTCCATCGATGCCGAGCGTCTGACCTGAGATCATTTGGCCACCAGGCCCCACCAAGAAGCAAACCATGACCGCAATATCCTCAGCACTCGCAAACGCCCGTAAGGAGCTCTGGCGCAAATAGAGGTTCCGTATCGCCTCAGGATCAACGCCACGCTCTGTTGCATCGCGCTCGATAACGCGATCAATCCTCTCGCCGCCAACACTGCCAGGGCAGAGTGCATTCACTCGAATATTCCACGGGCCTAATTCCATGGCCCAGGTTTGAGCGAGGCCAATCGCCGCCCATTTGGCCGCCACATAGGGCGATCGCAGTGGGCAGCCGTGCCTGCCAGCACTTGAGGACATATTCAAAATGACGCCACTGCGCTGCGCTTTCATCAACGGAACCACCAAACGAGTGACATAAAAAGCACTGTTCAAGTCGGTATTAATAGTCTGCTGCCAGCTCTCGACATCAATCTCTTCAACCGGTTGCTGAGGACCGGCTATGCCAGCGTTATTGATCAATACGTCGATGCGCCCCCGGGATTCGATCAGCTGTCCCCAGGCGGCGAGTACCTGCTCGGCATCCGATACATCACACACCACAGCTGTCTGATCACCGAATTCGGCCTTAAACGCTGACACGGCCGTGGCGTTTATATCCATGGTCAAGACCGCATAGCCTTCCGCTGAGAGCGCACGCGCGCAAGTCAGTCCGATACCTGAGGCGCCAGCCGTAATGAGCGCAACCGCTTGATCTGCCATCATCTCACCCCCCTCTTGATACCGATCACGCCTCACTCGCCAAGTACAGCTGGATAGCCGTGCTCTCGTTCGATCACGCAGGCAATGGACCGCTGCGCGTCACCGATGATTATCGAGCAGGATGATCTTCATGTAATGATTTTAATAACGCCCATCCCGACAGCCAAAAGGTAAAGGTCAGGGGCAAAGACACCACTAAGGTTGCAGTTTGGGCTTCCTTAATACCGCCCGCATACATGAGTCCGATCGGTAATATCGCAATGGCAACTGCCCAGAAAACGCGGTGCCATCGAGGGGGATCTTCTGAAGCGTCCAATGATTGTGTCGCAGTGGCTGCCAAAGTGTAAGACGCGCTGTCATAGGTTGTCGCAACAAAAATGACAGCGACAACGGCAAACACACCAATAATGAGCGCCGCCATGGGCAACGTATTCAGGCCGGCAACCACCGCGGCATTTCCCCCGGACGATTGCATGATGCCCACAACATCCAACTCCCCGCTCAATTGCAAACCCAGACTATGATTACCCAGAACAAGGAAGAATAACCACACTCCCATTGAACCCAGCAGCAGCATGCCAACGACAACCTCTCTGATCGTACGGCCACGCGAAATGCGCGTGACGAACAGACCTACAAAGGGCCCATAAGCAATCCACCAAGCCCAGTAAAAGACTGTCCAGTCACCCACAAATCCGGTGTTATCAATCGGATCGGTCCAGAAGGTCATGGCGAGGGTGTTCTGAAATAAAAATCCTAAGGAGTTCACCGCCATCTTTAATAGAAACAAAGTGTCGCTGGCCAGTAATACCGCCGCCAGAAACAACAATGCCAACACGATATTAAAGTTGCTAAGCCGCCGGATACCTTCTTGAAGACCCAGCCACACGCTGCCTGCAAACACCACAACACAGACGGCAACCACCACTAACTCCAGCGCGAAATTAGCGGGTATTCCTGTGAGTCGTTCGATGAACGCAGCAATCAAAGGCGTAGAAAAGCCCAGTGAGCTCCCTGCACCGCCGATCAAAGCAACCATGAAAAAACTATCCATCAATCGGGCCAGCGCAGAGCGTTCTCGCCCTTTCAACCAGTAATGTGCCGACAGGCTGTATTTCAACTGCGGGATTCGCCGCACATAAAACGGGTAGGCAATGGCCAGCGTGGGCAGACAATATAGTGCCCACGCGACAAAGCCCCAATGATGCAGTCCATAGGATGCTGACCACAAATAAGCCTCATGGGAAAACGGCTCAGCTTTAAAGGGTGGCGCCTGCACGTAATAAGCCCACTCGATACCACTCCAGTACATCAGGCCAGCGCCAATGCCTGCCGCAAAGAGCATCGAAATCCAACTGACCGTGCTGAATTCTGGGTCACCGTCGCCCAGCCGGATTTTGCCAAACCGGCTCATACCAATATATAAAACGATCGCGAGGGCCGCGGCACCGGTCAGAATATAGAACCAGCCGAACGTCTCAGCGATCCATGCATAGGCGGTTTTGAGAACAGCGGCACTTTGTTCAGGAAAAACAAGCAACGGTACCGACATGCTCAACAGCACGATAACCGTAATGGAGAAATTGACTCGATCGACTTGTTGAGACAAAAACCTAACTCTCTTTAACGATGGCCATTGAAAAGTGATGTCGAGCATAACAAAACACGCGCAATCACAACGGTTTCAAATCAGCATTCGCTGACATTAGCACCTTCAACCGAGAATGACCTGACTTTATTATTGTACGCGGGACTGTCGATCGTTTTCGACAGCGCACAGCCGTCACGAAAAAGAGAAGCGTTGTGCTGCCGCTTTTGCCAACGTGTCAAATTGGGCTCACTAAAAGCCTGAATCTCTTCTATCTGCCGCTCACATACTCATGCAGTCGCTGTGTTAGCGCAGAGTGATGCCAAGACACTGCGACGCCCTTGAAAAGGCCTCCGGCCATGCATTACCCGATCATTATCGATCAGCGCCACGTCACCCGTCTGCCAGTTCAGATCAAAGGACAGGTCATAGGCAATGTCGGTCGCCTCCTTCAGATCCTCCTCATCGATCGTTGATCCATCGCCATATGTCACGGATCGGCTCTGTTCATTACGTTGATCCTGCCAACCGCAAAAAGCAGCGATCAATTGGTTAAAAAACACCTCCTGACCCGCCGAGGTGCGACGAACCAAAGGCAGTGCTGGCGTGGTGACCGCGAGGCACTCCTCAGGCAGCCACTGCCATTGATAATCAAGAGCCGTCAATCTCGCCTCGGCAGACTCTCTCGATGTAACACCCAGCGTGTCTCGCCAACTCCTACCCTGACCCGAGGCTTGATCTGCAACGCCCGGCATCACGAGAGAGTAGCAAGCCCCTTTCTCCCGGCACCGTTCAATAAACCGCGGCAGTCTCGCCTGCAATCTTTGCAGCAGCACGTCAGACCGACATAACGGGGTAGCGCCGCCCACCGCAGCCGCCTGCTCACAACAAAAAAATAAATAGCGGGGGAAAAGCGGTGTCTGCGCCATTTCATGATGCAGAAAAATCTCTACGGCGCATGGCGCTTCGTTGGCTGTAAAAATTCGCGGTGTTCGGTTACGTCTTACCGCATTAGACAGAGACTCGTCATAAGGAAAATTCTCAAGACCGAAAGCCATGACAAAACGATCGAAGCTTTGATCGTCGGTAATGCCGCAGCCGCGAAAGACAATGGCGCCATGGATTGCGAGCTGATCCATCAGCGCCTCACGTTGCTGAGCGACCTCGTCAAAATTGGCCATCTGGTGGGAGGACATCAGTACCAGGGGAAACGCTGTATCAGCATGGCGCTGCTGCAATGCAATGGATTGTTGGTTAAATAAGGACATACTCGCTGTGTCGTGCTGCTTTATCGTGAATCAGTCATAGATTGGATAAAAACAGTCGAATGCCTCCTCGCAAAAATGGCCGGGGTCGTTAAACCGTCGGTGACAGTTCAGCGCAGAGATGGCTGACATTTCCTCGTCGGTTAATTCAAAGTCGAACAAGGCTTTGTTTTCCTTCAACCGCGCTGGCTGACTGGTTTTCGGAATCACCGCTGTCCCGCGCTGAATCCCCCAGCGGAGAACAACTTGCGCAGGCGTCCGATCCAGCCTGCCTGCAGCGGCTTGCACCACTGCTTGCTTCAGCACCGATTCACCGATTTCAGCCATATTGAGCTCCAAATACGACAGTGCACCCAACGGCGAGAATGCGGTCACGGCCATCTCATACTGCGCCGCGGCGCGCAGTAACCGCTCCTGAGTAAGATAAGGGTGTGATTCGATCTGTAACATCGCTGGTTTGATGTTCGCGTAAGCCATTAAATCGTGAAGCAGGCCAGCATTATAATTACAAACGCCAATTTCTTTGACGAGGCCCGCTTCGACCAGTGCTTCCATCGCGCCCCAAGTATCCGCGAGTGGCACCGCGTCAGGCTGCATTTTGGGTGTCTCCGCCTCGGGGTCGACTAGCCACTCCGGCGGGTAACGCGTCTCGAAGTCGACATACTCGAGGGCAATCGGAAAATGAATCAGATACAAATCTAGCTCGCTCAGCCCCAAATCTTTCAGGGTGCGTTCACAGGCGGATCGAACGTGCTCTGGTCGGTGGTAGGTATTCCAAAGCTTGGAAGTCACCCACAGGGAATCGCGATCGACCAATCCTTGCTGCAACGCCAGGCGGATCCCCTCGCCGACCTCTGCTTCATTGCCATAATCGGAGGCACTGTCGAGGTGACAATAGCCCTCTGCAATCGCGCCCCGGACCATTTCAGGCGTCTCCTCGCGCGCAATTTTCCACAAGCCTAATCCGACTGCAGGCATTGCTCCTTTGCCCACTTGTATCTTCGCTACCACATGCCTCTCCCTTTAAACCACATCGCTGTTAAACCACATCGCTGTCAAACACGCTGAATCATCGTCCGTCGATTAAGACACGATTAGCCAACCTCACTGTCCTCAAAAAAATCGCCCACCCCTTCTTGCGTACAGAAGGCCGCAACATCCACCGCTTGGCCAATCGCCATGGAGTATTGGGCCGCACTGGCCACAATGAGGGACCAGAGTGCCTGCTGCGGTGTCGCAGCGTCCACTCTTTCTCCTGCCAACTGTCGGTGAAATGCAATGTGCTCAAAAAACGTGGCGCCATAGTGGCCCGTCTCCTCGATCCAAGGCGGATAACCCACGCCTTGAGGTCGATACGCCGAGTGTCCCGGTACCTCTACCTGCAGTCTTGCCTCAGAGGGTGTATCAGGGTGAAAACTGGCTTGTTCGCTCGCCACTAATCGACCGCATTCGCCTACAACCACCAACTCTTCGTACAGCTCCTGGCAAAACATATTGAGGGTAAAGCTGGCGCGGATACCGTTGGCGTAATCAATGATGACCATCGCATGATCATCAATATCAGACGGCACGCCTTGCCACTCAAAATCGAGGAAATTCACACCTCGGCCACCGCTGGCGTAAATCTTTTTAGGACGCGATGCCGCGATGACATTCATGAGGTCAAAATAATGGCAGCATTTCTCAACCAGCGTCCCCCCTGAATGACGATTGAACTTGTTCCACTGATTCACCTTGTCGAGAAAGGGCGGTCGGTACTCAGACATCGCAACGGTCTTCACCGGACCGAGGGACGCCTTCGCCCGAATTTCGAACAATGCCTCTACATATTGCGCCTTGAAACGATATTGCATACCTAACTGAATCACACTCGGGTACTCGCTGGCCAAGCGAAGGACCTCCATCGCATCGACGAGTGTCGTCGCCATGGGTTTTTCCAACAGAATGGGCTTGCCTGACTCGCATACAATTTTTAGAACGTCATAATGCGTATGGTTTGGTGAGCAAATCACGATCGCATCGACGGCACTGTCCAAACAGGCGTCGCGCAGGTCAGCGTAAACCTGCAGCGGCTGGCTCGACAGCCGGGCCCAGTCAGACTGCGCCCATTCAATACTGCTATTGAAGGGGTCAACGATGCCCTGTACCTCGGCCCACCCGAGCTGCTGGGTGACCCGCAGATGTTCTCGGCCCATCATTCCCGCACCAACGATAAGGAGCCTGGGTTTCCCTTCTTGAGTACGGTGGGGGCTTTCTGGAATGAGTGAGGCAACGTTATCCGCCACACGGCCCCATGAAGGCGTTTCAGAATCGCCCATTAATTCGCCTCCGGCTCACGATGCAGGCGACGATACCACCACAGCCACAGCAAAGCGTTAAGCGCTGCCAAACTCAGTAAGATGTCGCCGAAATAAACTGAGCCCCCTGCAACTAACCCCATTGGCGAAAAGATGATGTAAAGGGCAATAACACAAGACAGCAGGGTCACGGCGCAGGGTTTCCCATACGCCCAGGGCGTGAGGTCTACCATGGCTTTCAGCGGCAACGGAGTCGGGCTCAGTCGCGGTCGCCATAGCCCCATACCCAGCATCATGATCACTTCAATAACAAAGAGGATGGCGTACAGATGCAGAAAATGTATCGGCAGTAACTCTTTGAACAAAAATTGGAACAGGCCATAAGCCACGATATGAAACACGATTACCAACTTGGCAGCGCTCGCGGGAACGCGTTGGGTGAAGAGCCCCACAATGACAATCGCAATCATCGGTATGTTGTAGAAGCCGGTGAAGATGCGGATGAGTTGCCAAAGGCCATCGGGGGCAAACTGCAACAGCGGGGCGACGATCAAGGAGAAAACGGTGATGGTCAATCCCACTCGCTTCGCCGTCCTCAACAATGCCTCGTCGGTGACGGGCTTCCCCACCCAAGGTTGATACACGTCGATACAAAATAACGTGGCGGCGCTATTAATCAGCGAGTTAAAGGAGCTGAGCACGGCTCCCAACAACACCGCCAAGAAAAATCCTGTCGCATAGATGGGCAGCACATCCCGCACTAATTGTGGGTAGGCGAGGTCAATGGGGTGCAACTCCGGCCCGTATAAATGGTAGGCAATCACGCCGGGTATCATCATAAGCAGGGGCACCAACACTTTAAAAAAGCCAGAGAGCAGTACCCCTTTCTGTCCCTCAGCGAGACTGCGCGCAGCGAGTGTGCGCTGAATCACGTACTGGTTAGTGCACCAGTAAAACAAATTGGCCAGAATCATCCCCGTGAACAGCGTGGCAAAGGGTGTGGGATCGGATGGTCCACCAATCGCATTGAGTTTATGAGTCTCGGTCGTCAGCACCGTGTTCAACCCCTGCCCCACACTGCCCTCCCCCAAGACTTGTAAGCCAAGGTAGGGGACTGCCACCCCTACGAGTAGTAACCCCACCCCATTCAAGGTGTCTGATACGGCCACGGCCCTTAGGCCACCGAGGATGGCGTATGAGGCGCCTAACAAGCCAATAACCACGATGGTCATGACGAGTGACATCGAATAACTCAGATTCAGTAAGGCAGGAATATCAAATAACTTGATCACGGCGATCGATCCGGCGTACAGCACACTTGGGATGGTCACCAGACCATAACCCAGCATGAACAGTATGACCGTCATCCGTCTAACGCCCCCATCAAATCGGGTGCTAAGGAATTCAGGCAGTGTTGTAAAAGCGCCTGCTAGATAACGCGGTAGAAAAATAAAGGCCATCAGCACAGTAGCGATGGCTGCCGTCACCTCCCAACCCATGCTACTCAGATTGTAGCCATAGGCAGACCCGTTGAGCCCGATCAGCTGCTCAGCCGACAAATTGGTCAGTAGCAATGACCCGGCAATAAAGGTTGCCCCCAACCCACGTCCCGCCAAAAAGTAGCCTGTGCCGGTATCGACCGTACCGCGCGTTTTTAACCAGGAAACCACGGCGACAAGCGACATGAAGCTGACACAGCTGACAACGGTCATCAACAGATCAAAGGGAGTCATCAATGCGGCAACAGTGTCGGCATGTAGGCAGGGTACGCACCCGTCCGCCTCCCAGCAATCTCCCTAGGCAGTACATCCCTAATGACATCACCTAAAACTGCCTTGGTCGATCTGGGCTGCCCTTACCGCAGCAACTTACCGCCATGCAACAAGTGATATGGCGTCGCCAGGTTAGACGCGCAATTTACCGGTTGTTGCTATCGATCAGGCAGGTCAGTATAAAGATCTAACGTGCACTATCACCCCGATGTCACTTCCGACGCACCTAAAAGAGCACTCTGAGCATGGCACAAAATGTACTACTCCTTGACGGCGGCTTAGGGCAAGAACTGATCCGCCGCAGCGCCGATCCCGCCCATCATCATTGGTCGTTACAGGTCATGCTAGAAGCACCCGATTTAGTATCTGAGGTCCATCGCGATTTCTGTCTTGCCGGCGCACAAATTGCTTGTCTCAATACCTATGCGGTAACCCGAGCGCGTTTAGCACGTGGCGAGGGGTTAGCGCCATTAGCAACGCACCTTGATCGAGCTCGGGAATTAGCGCAGAAGGGCATTGAAGCGGCGAACGCTCCCGATACAGCGCTCATTAGCTCTCTACCACCACTGGTGGCCAGCTACCGCGCTGACACACAGCTGCCGTTTGAGCAGATGGTGGATGAGTACTGCGAGCTGATTGAACTGCAAGTCGCGGCTGTCGACGGTTTTATTGCCGAGACCATTCCCTCGATCGCAGAAGCCAAGGGCGTGCTGACCGCAGCGGCCCAAGCAAACACCCGTATTGTGCTTGGATTGACGGTCTCCGACGATAATGGCCTGCTCCTCCGCTCGGGGGAATCCCTCTCGGATACGCTCGAGGCGATCGCTCCTTGGGATCCCTTAGCGGTGGTCATCAATTGCTCAAAGCCCGAAGCGGTATCACAAGCGCTCCCCGTCTTGGCGGAGTCGGGATGGCCGTTCGGCGCCTATGCCAATGGGTTTACCGCCATTGATGCGTTGGAACCCGGGGGCGTAGTGGATGTGCTAGAAGCGAGAAATGACCTCAACCCCGATCAATACGCACTGTTCGTGGCACAGTGGCTCGAGTTGGGTGCCACGATTATCGGGGGCTGTTGCGAGGTGGGTCCGGCACATATCGCTGCCATGCATCGCCTAATCAGTGATCGCGGTCTCAACAGCGCAGGCTGGAAAGCACTCACCTCAGAATAAAAAAACCGGCTCATCTCCCGGCGGCCTACCGATATCAAAGCGACGCCGAGGCCTCATTGATCGCACTCAGGGCTAGTTCTTATCCGCCCGCCCAGCACGTAAAATTGACGTCAGTTTAGGTACTTTTACTGCCTCCGGTATCGCCGCCAAAAATTCACAAATTTGTGGCTTGCAGGCCATCAATTTTTAGGCAAAATGCGCGCCTTTCTCGCACTCTGAAATCAGCCCCATGAGCACGCTCCGACCGGTATCTTCACTCCTTTTCACGACGGCCTTCTTGCTGGCGGGACACGGCCTGCATATGACTTTTTTGCCGCTGCGGGCAAGCGAGCTAGGGATGTCACAGACCCTGATTGGATTGAGTGGCTCAGCTTACTTTGCCGGTTTTATGACCGGTGCGCTGCTCATACCACCCGTTATTGCAAGGGTCGGGCACATTCGCAGCTTTACCGCACTCATGGCGATTTTCTTAAGTAGCTTTCTTTTCCTGAGCCTGGTCGATCATGGTTTTTTCTGGATCGCCATCCGCTTCGTCCTTGGGGCGGTAATGTGTGGCGCTTATACAGTCATCGAAAGTTGGCTGACCGAGCAAACCGATGCCAGTCGGCACGGTCGAATCTTGGCGGTCTACACGGCTATCGTTCTGACCTCAATGGCGGTAGGTCAGTATCTGCTTGGATTAGCAGAAACGAACCCGCTTTACCCCTTCATTTTGGTCTCTTTGCTGGTCGGTTGTGCCATCGTACCCGTCAGCCTGACACGATCGTTAGCGCCGGTCCCGGTCCCCGCCACGCGCTTTAGCTTTTCTAAGCTCTATCGGCGTTCTCACACGGCCTTCGCCGGCGGATTAGGATCTGGGGTGATTACCGGTAGCTTTTGGGCACTGGGTGCTATTTATGTGCTCGCGCAAACCAACGACCCGTCTTTTGTGCCCGCCTTTATCGCCGCCAATATCATCGGCGGCGCTCTCGCGCAGTACCCCATTGGAATGGCGTCCGACAGAATTGACCGACGTTTCGTGCTGTCGGCGCTGTGTGCTGCCAGTGGCCTTTCGGCCTTTGGACTCCTGTATGCCGAAACACAGCAGGAGTTACTGTTGGGTGCTTTTGCTTTTGGAGCCGCCGCGAACTCTCTGTACGCGATTTCCCTCGCGAAGGCGGCGGACAATTCGAAACGAGACGAGTTCGTCACACTTGGCTCCTCGGTATTGCTGCTCTGTGCACTGGGCTCGGCAGGGGGCTCACTCATCATTGGCTGGGCTATGCGGCTCATGGGTAACGAGGCTCTTTTCGGCCTGCTGGGATGCGCCAGTGTTGCCACCGGTATTTTTATTGCGTTTCAGCCACCGGGGAAAACCTCGGTTGGCATCGACGATCAGAGCGCCTTTATTCCCTCCACCTCCGCGATGGCTCCTGCTGCCTTTGAGCAAGACCCACGTTCCGGCGATGAGCCCGAGTCAACGGTCGAACCGATCGCTGAGCCAGACTACGACCCCTCATCCGAACTGGTTCTCACCGAAGCAACCGCCTAGCGTCTCGGGCGGTGACTTGTTGATAGAGCGGCTGTGATCAGTTAGGGGGAGTCACCCTGCCTTCACGCCATCTCGCCGGCGCGCAGAAGCCAGATGCGAGAACCGACAAGCAACGTGGATACCCCGCCGAATTTCGCTTTGCTTCTGAGCTTTTCGACCGCACAATCAGCCTAAAAATACTTTCCTATCCATACCACTTGTCATTACGACTGGCGGTATGAATAGCAGCACAAAAGCCTCAGCAACTGGAGTAAAGACCATGACCCACCCTGCAATCACCATTGGGCCCAGAGTTCGCAAATCACCGTTTTATGATGCCACGATCAACGCAGGGGCCAAGGCCTTTACGATTTATAACCACATGTTCATGCCAACCAGCTATGGCGACACGGATGCGGAGTATTGGGCAATCGTTAAAGGCGTCTCCTTATGGGACGTTTCTGCAGAAAGACAGATAGAAGTCATAGGCCCAGACGCACTCGCTCTCACACAAATTTTGACGCCGCGAGATGTTGAGAAATGTCCCATTCATCGCGCCCGCTATGTGGTTTTCGTAGACGAAAACGGTGGGATCATCAACGATGCGGTGCTGTACCGTCACGCGGAGAATCATTTTTGGCTATCACCGGGAGACGGTGATGTATTGCTGTGGGCAAAAGGCGTTGCTGCGCAAAGTGGGCTTAATGTGACCGTCAGAGAACCCGATGCGTCTCCCCTGCAGCTACAAGGGCCATTGGCGCCTCGGGTCGCCCACAAGTTGTTTGGTGATCTCGCGATCGAAATGGGTTACTACCACTTTACCCACACGTCTGTCGGCGATATTCCGGTGGTACTGAGCCGCACAGGGTGGAGCGGCGAACTAGGTTACGAGATCATCCTACTTGATCGTCACCGCGGCACGGAGCTGTGGGATCGGTGCATGGAGGCGGGCGCCGAGTATGACATTCAACCGGCCTGCCCCTCCCTGGCTCGCAGTGTTGAAGGTGGCCTGCTGTCTTATTGCAGCGATATCACTTTGAACGACAACCCTTTTACGATTGGCATGGATAGATTGCTCGATATCGACAAGGAGCAGGACTACGTTGGTAAGAGGGCCTTACAGGCTATCGCCAAAACCGGTCCAGAGAGACGCCTTGTCGGCGCCAATTTCGGGGGCGATCCCGTTCGACCGAATGCTCATTTTATGCCCATCAAAGTCGACGATACGGTGGTGGGACACGTCACGCGCTACGTCTATTCGCCGCGCTTGGAGCACAACATTGCCTTGGTCAACGTGCCTCGTGACTTTGCCACGCCAGGAACGGCTATTTGGCTAGATGCAGGGGATGGCTGGCGTCAAGCGGAAGTCACCGCATTGCCATGGATTTCAGCCGAAAAAGTCATCCCAGACTTTTCATGATGGCACGACCGTGGCATCACCCGCTGCGTTAAATCATCGCGAACGAGGAACCACGTCGTATACTCGCGGGTAAACTTAATGATGACAGAGCAAGGAGAGTGGTGATGTCCAAACAGCCAGTCGGTAACGATTACCCGGAGGCAACACGCAAAGTCGATCGCAGCGTACTGGGGTTTTTCAGTATTGCGGAGCGCGTCTTGCTGGTCATCATCAGCTTATTGACCATGTTAGCGGTGGCACTAGAGCTGATCCATTTTGCAGAAGCAGGTCGGGTCAGACTCGCAGACCTCTTACTGCTTTTCATCTATCTCGAGGTGATCGGTATGGCCTACGCCTATTATGCTACCCATAGCGTTCCCGTCACACTGCCTGTATTGATCGCTATCACTGGCATTACCCGTCTCATTATTTTGCAGGGCAAAGAAGCAGAGCCCAGCAAACTGCTTTTTGAGGCAGGTGCAGTACTGCTATTGGCACTGTCATTGGCGATTCTGAGTTGGGCATCGCAGCGCACTTCTACGATTAATTTAGGGGAAGATCTGAGCGACTGACACGATCGACACCTAAAATAAACGGTGTTCGCCTCGCTCGGGGGCGGACTCACTTCCGGATAATACCCTTTGATAAAAAGCAGCGAGCGTATCGGTGCCAAACTCTGGCGTGCCGTCAGCATCGTAGCGCTGGTCGTCGTGATCCCAACACAGCATTGACTCCGTCGCATAAAACTTAGCAATGCGCAGAAACTCTACCCGCTTTGCAAAACTGGGAGACACTAACGCCAGCGGCATCAACAGCCAACGAAACCAGTCAAACATTTGCGGGGGGAGCGATCGGGTTTTCAGGGGTACGTTAGCAGCATTGCAAAGCAAGACCGCTTGCGCCGCCGGCGCTATTGCAGGCCCCGGACCCCCAATGGGGCGCACCACCGTGCCCTCGCGGTGTTCGTCGAGCTGGTTAACGATAAAGCGAGCTAAGTCACTGTCCGAAATCGGTTTACAAGCAGTCAGCTCGCCGTCCCCAAACAGCAGAAAAGGCTTACCCGCCTTGACCCGGTCAATCTGACCGACCAAGGATCTGAAGAAAGCGGTCGCACGGACGATAGTACTCGGCACCGCTGAATCATTGAGCAGGCGCTCGAACCGCAATTTTTCTCTCTGAAATGCCAGCAGTGGTTTCTGGACGCAGATCGCTGACAGTAAAACAAAGTGCCGTATGTGATGGCGCTCAGCGCAGGCAAGCAACC
>CAJWWJ010000030.1 GCA_913048575.1 uncultured Halieaceae bacterium | reverse complement strand
CTGATTCTTGGCAGTCGGACCAACGATTTATTGCGCGCCTCACAGGTGCCCACGGTCACGATCCATTTATAGCAGCACACATAACAGCACATATACCGACACAGCCCTCGCTTATTAGGTTTATCTGTGATGACGCCGCCCGTGACAAGAGGATATGGCACGTTGAGGTCACGGCGCTGCTAACCCGCATCCTTCATTGAGAGTATCTAAAACCTGATCTGTGAGGCGCTTACAGCAAGTCGAGCGCTTTGTAATAAGCCATACCAATGGCAAGGGCTGGTCGCCTCAACAGTCGACCGCCCGGAAAGGCCATATGAGAGATGTTAGCCATGGTCTCGAACCGACTCGATTCTCCGGCGATGCTCTCGGCGGTTATTTTGGCCATCATATGGGTCGGCGCGACACCGTGGCCCGAGTAGGCCTGGAGGTAGCGAACATTATCGGCCAGCCTACCCAATTGTGGCATGCGGTTGATACCAATGCCGATCCAACCACTCCAGGCAAAGTCGATGCCGACATCGGCGGTGTCCGGAAAAATCTGCGTCATCTTTTTCTTCATGACAGGAATTAAGTGTCTCGGCTCCATACCGGTGTAGTTCGAGAGCCCACCAAAAAGTAAACGTCGATCTGCCGACAGTCGAAAGTAATCGAGCGCCGTTCTCGGATCGCAGACGGCCACATCGCCAGGCAGTATTGCTTTTGCAACGTCGGCACTGAGGGGCTCTGTTGCAATGACAGAACTGGCCGAGGGTAAGACTCGCGCACTCAGTTTCGGAACGAGATCCCCCATGTAAGCATTGCCCGCTAGGACTATCTGTTTGGCTTGTATGCGTCCGTATTCGGTCTCAACGATAGGTTGATCGCCATGAATCAACTTGATCACTCTGGATTGCTCAAAAATCTTTGCACCGAGCTGGCTGGCCGCCTCCGCCTCACCAATACATAAGTTGAGCGGATGGACGTGGCCGTTAGCGGTGTTGTAAAGACCGCCCAAGTAGCGCTCTGAGTTCACTACCGATTTCAGCTCCTGCGCATCCAGCAAGGTATAGGGATGTGGGTTACCAATGGTTTTTTCCCATGCCTGCCAAGCTGCGAATTGCTTCATGTGCTTAGGTTTCAGGGCAACATCGCAATAGCCCCATTTCAGATCGCACTGAATGTCATAAGTGGCGACACGATCCTTGATAATGTCTCGGGCCTCAAAGCCCATTTGGTAAATAGAATTGATGCCACTCTCACCAATTAATTTTTTGAACCGCTCAGGCGTGTGGCCAATACCGCCAATAATTTGACCACCATTGCGTCCAGAGGCACCCCAGCCGATGCGATTTGCTTCGATCAGGGCCACGTCAAGGCCGCGCTCACTTAACTCGACGGCGGTGTTGACGCCAGAAAATCCACCCCCGACAACGACCACGTCGCAAGAGAGATTCTCGGTGAGCCTAGGGTAGGCAGTCGTCTGGTTTACCGTAGCCGCGTAATATGAGGCAGCATGCTCAGACGTATCGTTGATGGCGCGTAATCCAAACATCGCTAATGCTCCGCAAGCGCTATCGAGGTACTCGAAAGAGGGTAGATGGCTCTTCATTGTACCCAATTGGTTTTATGGTGGCGTAGTGTCTTTTGTCGTGGGTAGACAAACCGCGCAGTCACGCCTATTTTCGTGATGTCGATATGATAAAAGTGCAGTGACAGATGAACTTTGCGGCGCTCGATGAGCTAGAGCAGTTTTTGACTGCGAATCCAGAGATAAAAGTTTTAGAGCTGTTAATGCCAGATTTATCCGGCATTCTCCGCGCTAAGCGGATTCATTTTTCGGAGTTTGAGCGACTTTTTAACGGTGCCTTTTTGACGCCACGCTCAGCCCCTCTTCTGGGTACTAAAGGTGATTGGTATGACGAAATTCCTCTCGCAGAAATGGGGGGGGATCCTGATCAGATCATTCGCCCCGTGTCGGGCACGCTTGCGTTGGTGCCCTGGTACGACTCGCCAGTAGCTCAAGTCGTCGTGGCTTATACGCAAGATGATGGCGAGCTTGATTGGGTTGATCCTCGGCAACCGCTGCAATCGGTATTGGCCCGCTTCGAAACAATGGGTTTGTCTGCGACAGTCGCCACTGAGCTCGAGTTTTATTTGCTCGCTAATACCGATGAGAATCGTCCCACGCCGCTGCGTGGGAACATTCCTGGCACGGCACTACAACAAGAAGGCATTCAATACTGTATGGCCGATGACCTCTTTGATTGTGATGCGTTTTTAAATGACGTCCGGATCGCCAGCGAATTGCAAGGTGTTCCTGTGACCACGATTCATAGCGAATTTTCTCCGGGGCAATGGGAGATCAATACGCACCATCAGCAGGATGCAATGCTGGCCGGCACACATGCCTTGCTGCTCAGGCGAATCGTTAAAGGTGTTGCCCGAAAGCACGGTTTTGGCGCAACGTTTATGGCCAAGCCTTTTACCGATATTGCTGGCAGTGGCATGCACATCCATACCAGTATTTATGATCGTCAGGGGATGAATATCTTTGCCGATGCTGATCCTGTCGATCCGCCGCGGCTGATGCCCCGTTTGCGCCATGCTGTGGCGGGTCTGGGGGCGCTGCTGGATGAGTCGATGTTGTGTCTAGCGCCTCACCCAAATTCTTACCGTCGCTTTAAAGCCGGCGCGTTAGCACCGTCTGGCCGAAATTGGGGGTATGATCACCGCGAGGTTGCACTGCGAGTGCCGCGATCGTCTGAGTATAACCGCCGCATTGAACATCGTGTCGCTGGTGCTGATGCCAATCCATACCTTGCATTGGCGACCGTGTTAGCGGGGATACATTTCGGACTAGAAAACCAGTTGATGCCCGGTGACCCCATAGCCAGAGAGGCTGATCTCTCGAAGGTTGAGACAACGCTGCCAACACGACTCGATGCGGCGATCGCCTTGTTTGCGGATAGCGACGTGTTGCCTACCTACCTAGGCCCAGAATTTACAACGATTTATGCGGCCATCCGGCAGGGCGAGAGCAATGCTTATCATGCACAGGTGCCCGACGTCGATTACGCTTGGTATTTGCGCGCTTTATAGAGCAATACTGACGCTAATGATTAGCCGTTGCTGCTGGTCTGCCACTGGCCTTGTGGGGAGCCCCCGATACTTAATCGCTGTACCGTTAATCCATTTTTGCTTTCGCAAATTCAAACTCATTTGCTGATTCGCGCCCCTGCCGCACCCACATTCCCATCGCCAACACAAGCAAGGGTATAAATGGTTCAAAAGGCCAAAAAGGTAACCATAACTCGAGCTCACTCGACCAAGCGCTGCTCAGAAGCGTTGTGGACACTAGGGGCTGCCATAAATGGCCGGAGGCGGCCAATCCCAGCGCGCCCAAGATAATGCCGGTGCCAATAATACGTTGCGGTGCCCAATGGACAGAGCGGGGGCCTGCCACGTGACCCCAGGCAAAAATGCGCAGTGCAAATGCCGAAAAGCCCAAGCAGTAAAGGCTAATGTCCCACCAATGCTGCGTTTGATAATAAAAAACATTCCACCAATACACGCTGAATGGATAAGCCCACAAAAAGAATACTCCCGCGCGGTGCAGAAACGTCCACTGATGCGGTGTGAGGTGACGACGAAAAAAGCCAAATGACGTGAGGGTCATAGCGGATAAAAATAAATAGCCGCTGCTGCCTTCTAATTCGTCGCGGAGTAGATATATTTCCCCGTAGTAATGTTCGCTGTGCAGTGAAGAGACGATAAAAATAAAAGCGCCTTGCCACGCCATGGCTACCGCAAAAGACAGGCCAACATAGCGCCTGTTTCGCAACAGCCATCGGGACCCGTCGCTGGGAAAAAGCGTAAACAGTGCTGAGGTTGCGGTGACTAAAAAAATAAAGGGTACGGCCCAACGCACGGAATACTGAATCATTTCCGAGATGACCTGAGGCGACGCAAGGTCGAGCGTGACCAACTTCATGATCATAAAGCTATTGATAAAAATGGCGAGTAGCGCGAATAAAAGCCACCCGTTAAGCCATTTCAAGCGAAAAAGACGCTTCGCCAAATGGGCTCTCCCACATCTGCACCGATAGCCGATACTCTAACTCATGTGCCGGCTGTGTGGTGACGATCTCATGGTCTAGGGCTGCGGTAGGGCCTTATCGCGTAATGCGTTACTCTGGTCAGGCAAAGAGGGTTTTATGGTGAAGTGGTTCAGTTCGTTGTTGCTGTGGCTGTTGATTGCAGCCCCCTGGGGGGCTTCTCTATATGCCCACTTTTGGTTGGCCTCAGATCAGCTTTGGTCTGTGGACCAGCCCTATCGGCAACTGACGTCAGTCCTCATGTTGGCATTGGGAATGTGCGCCAGTTTTGCGTTGTACTGCGCATTATTTCGGGGCGGTAAGCCCCGATAACGTTATCGAACCACTGGTCGCTGTGGCGGTTTGCAAGACGTCGTGTGAGGGCCGGTATTGGGAGGGGTAGAGTATGAGTGCAGCGTTAACAGGGGGTGATCGAACGTCGCTTAGTAAAGAGTGGTTAGCGGTTATGGCGCTGGCCGCGATGTTATTAGCTGATGGCATTCGTGCCGAACCACTCAAGGACGCTGAACAGTGGTATCGCACCTCCTATGCCGTTCTGTGGTCAGACAGCCCTGCTGATCATATCGATGCCATTCTGCGTCACTATGCGCCGCACATTGTGACCCACGCCGAGACAGGCGAAGTGCGCTCTGATGGGCGTGATGGGTGGCTTAGAGAGCCGATGGCCGAGTGGCTGGCTGATGGATGGCAATCTGCTGAGCTGATCCATTTGGATACGACGATCATTAACGAGAGCACCGCGACCTTTCTGGCGCGATGGCGAGACGTTTATGTTGATGGCATGACTGAGGAGAGTTGCGGTTGGTATCTGGCAGATCGATTCGATGAGCAGTGGATGATTACGGCTTATGCCGATAGCGTTTGTGACGATGCCTTATAAATTGTTGGCTTGCGATCCCATGAAGAGGGTGAGATGACGCGTGTAACGGATAAAGCGCTCGGTATGAAGGCCGATATTACGCGCCGCGAGTTTATCCAAGGGAGCGCCGTTGCAGTGGGTGCATCACTGGCGTCAGGTCTGGTTGCGGTCGACGCCAATAGTGGCCAGACACTCGACGGCAGTACCCGTCTCGTCGACTATCCCCCCACCAAAACGGGTTTGAGAGGTGCTCATGCGGGCGCCTATGAAGTGGCCCATGCGCTCGCCCGAGACGGTGCGCGATTCTCTGACCCTGACGTATTGGATGAGCACTATGACTGTGTCGTGGTGGGTGCGGGTATCTCGGGTCTGGCTGCCGCGCATTATTATCGACAGCAGTTTGGTGCTGAGGCGCGCATTTTATTGCTTGAGAATCACGATGATTTTGGGGGCCATGCCAAACGAAACGAGTTTCATCAAAGTGGTCAAATGGTGCTCTCCCTAGGCGGTACTCACAATTTAGAGTGGTGGAGCTTTAGCGACACCGTAAAGCGCTTTATGGAAGAGCATGGCGTCGACACGGTAGCGATGCGCGATCACATGACTTTCCAATACGGCCGTTCAGCGCCCAATAGTCCCGCCATGTGGTTCGATCGAGAGACTTATGGTGAGGATCGGCTTTTGCCGCAATTTAATCTGAGTCGAAAACTGACACCCGAGGCGATCGAGCGTATCCCAATTTCCCGAGTCGGACGCGAGACGTTAAAGCGTTTTTACCAGAGTGCACCAGTGCTGTTTTCAGATAAAAGCGAGACAGAAATCGAAGCATTACTCAGCAAGATGAGTTATCCCGACTTTTTGCGTCAATACGGCGGCCTGACCGAAGACGCAGTGCAACTTTTTGCGAAGGAGGAGCACGGCTCTTGGGGGCTCGAAATGCGCGCTATTTCGGCGACCGAGGCGTTATGGGAGGGCTATCCCGGCACACATCTTTTTGCTGATGACGGCTGGCAGGGTGATTCGTTTGGCTATCCTGTCGCGATGTGGCCCGATGGTAATGCCAGTTTGGTCAGACTGATGGTAGCGCGCCTGATGCCCCACGTTGCGCCCGACGTGCACGCCGACAATGTGGCGGTCGCGAGCTTTGATTACAGCTTGCTGGATAAGGCGACAGCCGCTGTCAGATTGCGCCTCAATGCCACGGCAGTGGGCATTGAAAACACTGAGGCGGGCGTCACGGTGGATTACGTGAAAGAGGGACGTCTTTGTCGCGTTTCGTCGCAGCACGCGGTGCTCGCCTGTTATCACAGCATCATTCCTCATTTGTGCCCTACTTTAGACGGGGCGCAAAAAGAAGCGCTGCGGTACCAAGTAAAAACGCCAATGCTGTTGACCAATGTGCTCATTCGAAACAGCAGCGCCTTAGACAAATTAGGTGTTGATGCGATTTCATGCCCCGGGCGATTGCATGCTCGGTTGTTTCTGTTCCGAGGCATCAATACGGGGGGTTACGAATCTTCCGAAGACGACGACGGGGCGGTGTCATTGGTCTTCTGGGGCTCTATCTCGCCGCCCGAAGACGCTGATGATCTAAAAAGCCAACTCCGAGGCTCCAGAGAAAAGATGCTGGCACTGACCTTTGACGATTTTGAGCGAGAGGTGCGCACTGTGCTCCATGGCTTGCTGGGGCCGGCGGGGTTTGATGTGACAGAGGATATTCTCGCGATTACGGTCAATCGTTGGCCACACGGTTATTCGTACGAATATATGCAGCTGTGGGATCCTCAGTGGGAGCCCGGTAAAGCACCCCACGAAATCGCGCGTCGACCCTTTGGTGCCATCGCAATCGCCAACTCAGATGCAGGTGCTTCTGCCTATACCCACGTTGCGATAGACGAGGCTTATCGAGCGATATCCGATTTGGAGGGTGCGGGATAAAAGCCGCGTTACCCCTGGAGGCATCTGCCTAGCAGAACGGCCCAGTAGAAGGCGCCAGCGCACCGAATTCAATCACGAGTCGCTGCCCTAGCGGCGCCACGTTGCTATGCGTGCTGCGCTCTAGGGTCTCTTAGCCTTGCGACAGTAATTCTCTTAAATCGATAGTCGCTGCGTTGGCTCGCGAGATGTAGCTCGCCATGACCAAAGAATGATTTGCCCAGAGGCCGAACCCTGACCCATTAAGGATGATAGGGCTCCACACAGGCGCCTGGGCCGCCTCGAGCTCGCGGATGATTTGTCGCAAACTGACGGTCGCATTTTTCTTGGCCAGTACGTCAGAAAAGTCCACCTCTGCGGCTTTTAAAAACTGTGTGAGTGCCCAAGCGGCGCCGCGGCTCTCATAAAAAATGTCGTCGATCTCTCGCCACGGCGTTTGCACGATGATTTCTTCAGGGGCTTGAGTGGACTGTGCGGCAGCGCTGTCGCCAGCGAGATCCGTATTCAGGCGGCGTTGCCCGACACTGGCAGACAGTCGCTGTGAAAGACTACCGAGGCGTTTCTCGATCATCCCAAGCCAATGGTTGAGATTATCTGCACGAGCATAAAACTGAGCGCTGCGCTCACCGGTGATGGCCAGCCGCGAGCGATAAGCTTCGAGGAAACGGCTCGCATCACGGTACTCACTTTCGGAGGCGGGCAGAATCCAACTATCGGATTGAAAGTTGATCCGGGGTTCCGCCAGCGTCAGGTCCACATCCTCTTTTGATTGAGACTGTGAGCGGCTCAGCACTTCGCGCAGTGCTCGCGCCAAATCGCGACACTGCACCAAGACGCCGTATTCCCAGTGCGGCATATTGTCGAGCCAGACCCCAGGGGGGAAAAGATCGTTGAGCAAATAGCCACCGGGTTTTTCTAAAAGGGTGCGGATGACCTCTCTTAACGTGGATACGGTAACGCTACCGGTCACCACATCTTGCTCTGCAGCTGCGGCATAGTGCGCTGCGGTATCACTGGTATCAAAGCCGTCGGGCGTTTGGCTCCAATACATACCAAGACCGATGATTAACACCCCATAAATAGCCAATACCACAACGACCCAACGGCCAAGACGAATCGGATCAGAAGCCTCACTATTGGGCTGCCATCGCTTTATCCGTTGAGAAAGTCGGGCAAGCGCCGAGGGCTGTTTGGATTCAGAGTCAGACATCAGTGGTGATGGCCACTTGTTTCAGTAGCAGGCATGGGGGCCTGTCGTTGCATCGGCGCTGACGTGCAACGTTCACCACTATTGGCTGTGAGTAGGCATAGCTCAACTTGGCTTCCCTCAGGTGGGGGTGCCGTGACGCCGAGTAGCATAATGTGCTGCCCCCCCGGCTTAAATTCGGTGCTCTCGCCTGCGGCAAGGCTGACGGCATCGAGCTGGACCATACGTCGTTGATCGCCATCAGCGATCACATCGTGGATTTGTGCCGCTTCGCCCATCGAGCTACTAATAGCCGTAATCACCACGGTTTTGTCGCTCTGATTGGTGACGCGACCATAGGCGGCGGCGACTTCGGTACCTGGCGGCATACTCCTTACCCAAGCGTTTTCCCAAAGTAGCCCCTCAGCCAGCGCTGACAAGGGAAAACACCATGACAACAGCAATGGAGAAAGACAGCGCATTTGGATTTTGGGCGAGTGGCCAATAGTGGTGCTCCACCGTTGCTGTTTCTTGGGATTGCGCTTAGCGCGTAACGGCATCGAGAGCCTCCATCATAATGCGAGTGGTTAACAGTTGCGGCAGTATCACCGGGGGCGTTTGCGGGCCACCGCTATACATCACATACAGTGGGATCCCATTGCGACCATGCTGGCGGACAAATTCACCAATGCCGGGGTCGTAATTAGTCCAGTCCGCAACCATATAGGTGACCTCGGATGCCGCAAATGCCTGCGTCATCTCGTCGGTAAACAAGACAGCTTGCTCATTGGCGAGACAGGTGATGCACCAATCGGCGGTAACGTCGACAAATACCGGCAGCCCTTGCGCCCGCAATGAGGCGAGTGCGGCGGGAGACCAAGTGACAATTCCGTCTCGAGCATTCGCTGTGGCGGCGTCTGAGGGCTCCCCTCGCACGCCACCCAACAAGATGGCACTGAGCAAACATACGCTACCAATGGCGCGGGCAATACGACCCCCTCTCAGTAAGGTGAGGCCAAGGGCGAGCATGACTAAGCCCGCGGCCGCAGCGGCCATGGTATCAATGCCACTCTGTTTACCCGCTACCCAGAGTAACCAGACGGCGGTGAGGTAAAGTGGAAACGCCATGATCTGCTTTAGCGTCTCCATCCACGCGCCCGGTTTGGGTAACCAGCGCCGTGCCCGATCACTGGTGCTGAGCGCCACCATGGGCGCTGCCATACCGGTTCCCAGCGCGGCAAATACCGTCAGTGCATAGAGGGGAGGTTGCGTTAGGGCAAAGCCTAGGGCGCTGCCCATAAACGGTGCAGTACAGGGGCTGGCCACGATAACAGCGAGTACCCCGGTAAAAAAACTGCCTTGAATCCCGGGTGCCGTAGTTAAGCCTGAGCCAACATTCATCCATCTTCCGCCAAACAACACGAGTCCCGAGAGCGATAACCCCATGACGGCAAAGAGATAAGCCAACGCAATGACAAAGCCCGTTGATTGGAGTTGGAATCCCCAGCCGACCCAGCGCCCAGCTGCTTGAAGGCTGATCAGCACGCTCGCGATCAAAAGGAACGATGACACCACTCCCAGTAGATAAGCGAGGCCATGCCGGCGATGTGTCGCTGGATCGCCGGTAGCGAAGCTCAGAACTTTTAAAGACAGGATAGGAAACACGCAGGGCATGGTGTTGAGGATGACGCCGCCAAGAAAGGCGAGCCCCAGTGCAAGCAGGAGGGTCATACCCGCAGGGGAGGGCGCTACCGGTGCGTCTTCGACCGGTGGCATCGTGACCAATGTCGTGGTTGAGACGGTGCCGCTCGACCCATTGACGATGAGATACTGGGTTGTGGGTGGGTAACAGAGCCCCGCATCCGCGCAGCCTTGATAGGTCACCGCAATAGTGAGTGACTCCTCGGCTGAGGGTAATGGCACGGTAAGGTCGGCGTGGTCGTAATACACCTGCACCTCACCAAAAAACTCATCGGTTTTATTCAGTGCGGGCGGGTAAGCAATCTCCAGTGGCTCAGATTGATAGGGTGATGCGACCCTGACATTAAAAGCGTGTTGATACAGGTAGTATCCCGCGGTGATTTGCCAATAAAGGCGCAGATCACCCGCTGTTGTCACTTCTCCCTCTAGTTGATAGGCCTGTTCTACCGGTAAGAACTCAGTTTGTTGCTTTAGGGCATCAGCCAAACTGTTTTGAGTGTGTCCCGGTAGGGCGTGGGTCAGTAGCGCAATCGCCACGATCATCATCGCCCAGCACCGCGTGAACGTCAGCGTAAGCGTTTGCAACCGCTGCGTGTCGGTCTGTCTCATGCTAAGTCAGTCATTGGGGTAACGCAGGCGCGTTCCGTAATCCAGTGACAAACGGATCTCATCAGCGCTGAGCGCTGTCGGAAAATAGACTCCCGACACTTTGGCGTCCATCAAACTGGCGCCCTCTAGATTGGTTTCGCGGAAATCGATACCGCTCAGGTCGCAGTTACGAAAATAGGCATTAGAAAAGTCCAAGCCTCGAGCGTTCATTCGCCGAAGATCTCGGCCGCGATAGTCGCCACCGGTCAATTCAGTGCTGTCGAGTGAATCCCGGTTGGTGTTGAAGCCGTCCACGTCTTCCTGACGCAACATTTGGTAGAGCGGATCAGCTTTAATGACTGGTTTGATTTCTTTATCGCTCATGAGTATCCACTATTCCCGTTTCAGTGATGACCGTTCAGTCACCAAAAAATTGACGGCGAAGAGCAAGACAGGCTGCTCTATCTAGCCGTGGTCCAAAAGATTTTACTACTTCACTGGCTGCAAGGGTGGCAAATTCGGTTGCACGTCGATCATTCTCTCCGCGCGATAGCGCATATAGAAAGGCACCTGCGAACATGTCGCCGGCACCATTGGTGTTAACGGCGTCGACTGCCGGTGCAGGGACTCGGTGTAATGTCGCACCATCCCAAGCGATGGCGCCCTCTGCCCCGAGGGTAATCACAAAGCGCCTAGCGACCTGCTTAATGGCTGAGATGGCGTCATCCAACGAGTCACATTGGCCCCATTCAAGAGCCTCGATTTTATTACAAAACACCAGATCCACGCCGCCTTCCACCATTGCGGCCATGTTATCGCGAAAGAATTTCACCATGCCTGGGTCCGAAAAACTGACGGCTGTCTGAATTTCATGCTGTGCTGCCAGCGCTTTGGTTTTAAGGGCGGCTGCGTGACCGGTCGGAGAAGTCACCAAATATCCCTCTAGATAAACCCATTGAGAGGCTTTAATGGCGTCTTCGTTGACTTCGTCGACTGACAACGTTTCTGAAATACCAAGATGGGTATTGAGAGAGCGCTCTGCATCGGGTGTGATGAGCACAAGACATTTACCCGTGACGCCCTCTTTGCGTTGGTCATTGAGGCCATGCGCAACACCCGATTGCTCTAGATCCGAGAGGTAAATATCACCGTCGGTATCCTGCGCTACCTTGCAACTCATGTAGGTCGGCGCGCCCATGAGTGCAGTGGCAATCATACTGTTGCCAGCGCTGCCACCTGACGCATGACTGGCTTGGATGAGATGCTCGGAGAGCTGCGAGAGCATGTGAGTCTGCTGGGATTGGTCCATCAGTGTCATCATGCCCTTATCCACATTCATAGCGACGAGATCGTTATCGGTCACTTGTATCTCGGTATCGACCAGCGCGGCGCCGATAGCGTAAGCAGCATAAGATTTCACAGGTTGAGGCCTATTGGTTGCAAGGTCGCCACATTCTACCGGAACCCTACGGCCCCTGCCGCTAACTTCACAGCGTTACGCGTTATCATGGGCCCACGACAACAAAATCTGTGCTGCAATGACAGACCGATTTTCGCGTCGAGCGGTCAGCCGAAAAGGTAGCAGTACCCAGATGACAGTGTTAACTCCGAAAATAAAGCAACGCTTAGCGCAGTTTCATAAGGAGCCGGCTGGGTTTGAGCCACAAGCCGGCAGAGCCGCTGTGGCGATCATGTTGCGAGAGTGCGGGGACACGACTGAAATGTTAATGATCCGCCGTGCAGTCCGGGAGGGAGATCCATGGTCGGGTCATATGGGGTTTCCGGGCGGGCGCCGTGATCCCGGCGATGAATCGAATTTGCGGTGTGCTTTACGCGAGACTGAAGAGGAACTAGGCGTTGATCTGCTGCAGTGCGGGACACAGCTGGGCGAGTTAACCGATGTGAATACAGGGTGGCGTGCTGATCGCCCTGAAATGCTGGTGACGCCATTCGTTTTTCAGGTAAACGAGGTCCCGATCATGACGCCGAATTATGAGGTGGCGGAAGTGGTCTGGGTGCCCCTCGATTTTCTCATGCAACCGGATAAGCGGGAACCGATGAAATGGGAGTGGAAAGGGAAAACATTGGAGACCGACTCTTTTTTATATGCGAGTTACCGCATTTGGGGCCTGTCGCTCATGATGATTGATGAAATGCTGATGTTAATGCGTAAGGGGGCATAACTGCCCCCAAAATACCCCTCAATGCCATTGAAAGAACGGGTCTGAGGGCAATGGTCATGTTGGATGCTGTTCAATGCGAGGCGAGGGCTTACCGACAGCGTAGCGGGTCGCTGATTGACTGGACGGAGAGGGTTATCAGGGTCGATCCAATTTAGAACGGTTGAGAAGGACCTTAAAAAACCTCAGTCATCCCCATCCCCATCCCCATCCTCAATCCAGTCCTCTTGGCCGCGGAGAAAGCTCCGAGTATCGAAGATGAGCGTGTCAACGGCCTCAGGGCGCACTCGGCTGGCTTCAATGAGTGCCGATTCCGGCACGGTGCCCGCCAAATAGCCTGCGACCAAATCGACCAATACGGGGGACATGTCGGGTTGATGATAAAAACGCGGCATGTCGGCAACTAAATTACCGGTAACGGTGTTGCCGTTCACCCGCAACCAGTAGCCGCCGCAACTGGACAACTGATAATCCAGTAGCCGGCCGAAACTTTGATTGGGGGTAGACGGATTAAAGCTGTCCTCGGGTCGCTCCTCGATCTGTGATAGCGCCATTACCCAGCGGCTACCGAGCGCAAAGTACTCTGCTGGCGGGCGGCAATAATCTTGTGTTTTCATCCAAACACGCAGGGTATCTAGCCAGAACGTGCCTTTAAAAATGGTCTCAGGCACCAAGTCGACGGCGTTGCCCTTGATCGCTTGTACTTGACCCAGGAGGACGAGATCGGCCTGCGGTGCAACCTCTGAAAAACTGCCTTCCCATAGGCAGCCGCAGTCGGCATTAATTGCATCAGATTGGGCTTGTGTTGTGGCGCTGAGACTACCTAGTGACAGCACCGAAAAAACGATAGCAACACGCCACCTCATGGCGGTGTTAGGAATTGAGTAAACGCGCGGCATCCATCGCAAAATAGGTCAGGATTCCGTCGGCCCCTGCGCGACGAAAACACAGTAATGATTCGAGCATCACGGCCTCCCGATTCAACCAATTTTGAGCGAAGGCCGCTTGGTGCATGGCGTATTCACCACTGACTTGGTAAGCAAATGTGGGTACTTTGAATTCGGTTTTGACGCGTCGCACAATGTCGAGATACGGCATGCCGGGCTTCACCATCACCATATCGGCGCCCTCCTGCAGATCGAGTGCTACCTCGTGCAAGGCTTCATCGGTATTTCCTGGATCCATTTGGTAGGTCTTTTTGTCACCTCCCTTAATGTTACCGGCAGAGCCAACGGCATCTCGGAATGGGCCGTAATAGCTCGACGCATACTTGGCGGCATAGGACAGGATGAGCGTGTTGACATGCCCTGTTGACTCGAGCGCAGTCCGGATGGCGCCAATCCGCCCATCCATCATGTCCGAGGGGGCGACGACATCAGCACCGGCAGCCGCATGGCTAAGCGCTTGTTTGACCAACGCATCGCGGGTCACGTCGTTGAGTACGTAGCCTGAGTCATCGATGATGCCGTCCTGACCGTGCGTCGTGTAGGGATCCAAGGCGACGTCCGTGATGATCCCCAACGCTGGTACGGCACTCTTGAGTTCAGCAACCGCTCGCTGCACTAAACCATCCTCCGCATACGCGGCCTCACCGAGCAGCGATTTGTCGGCCTGTCCAATGACCGGGAACAGAGCGAGGGCAGGAATACCTAATGAGTCAGCTTCTTTGGCGAGTTCCACCAGTAAGTCGACGCTCAGGCGCTCGACCCCCGGCATAGAGGGCACCGCTTCTCGCTGTCCGTTGCCCTCTAAGACAAATACCGGATAAATAAAGTCAGCCGGGCTCAGGGTGCTTTCGCGAACCATGTTGCGCGCGAAGGCGGTTGCCCGCAGACGGCGCAGTCGAGTGTGAGGGAACGGTCCACGTTGGCTCATAGCAAGTGCTCCAGTCGGTCTATAGCGACGCGAAAGCGGCCCGTGCCGCCTCTACAGTGGTCTGAATATCATCATCAGTGTGAGCAGAGGACATAAAGCCCGCCTCGAAAGAGGCCGGTGCGAGGTAAACACCGCTGTCCAGCATCAAATGAAAAAATTGATTAAACGCAGCGACGTTCGAATTGATCACTTGATGGTATTGCGTCACGGTTTCTTCCTCGGTAAAAAAACCGCCGAACATCGAGCCGAGATGATTGGTGGTAAAGGGCACCCCGGCACTTTTTGCGGCTTCACGCATGCCGTCGCACAGCGCTTGAGTATGTCTAAACAGATCATCGTAAAAACCCGGTTCGCTGATGATCGACATGGTAGCGAGACCCGACGCCATGGCGACGGGATTCCCCGACAGCGTACCCGCCTGATAGACCGGACCCAGCGGCGAAATCTGTTCCATGATGTCTTGCCGCCCACCAAAGGCGCCGACAGGCATGCCGCCACCAATGACTTTACCAAGGCATGTAATATCGGGTGTGATCCCCAGGTAGCCCTGT
>CAJWWJ010000029.1 GCA_913048575.1 uncultured Halieaceae bacterium | reverse complement strand
ACCGTAGAGCGGCTGACGCACCCTGTCAGAGATCCCAGAGCGGGGTATCAGCAGACACTTGATGTGTTGGCCTACGCTAAAGCCTATCGACCTAAGGTGATCACCAAGACTTCACTGATGCTCGGTTTGGGCGAGAGCGAAGCTGAACTGAAACAATGCATGGATGACCTTCGTGCGCACAATGTTGATGTCCTCACACTGGGACAATATTTGCAGCCGACTAAGCACCACCTGCGGGTGGAGCGTTTCGTGACGCCAGAAGAATTCGAGCGCTATCGGCAGTGGGGGTTAGAAAGGGGGTTTATGGAGGTCGTATCGGGCGTTTTTGTGCGCTCTAGCTATCGCGCCGAGAGGGTATTGGAGCATAATAACGTTGGCCTTGGAGGAGGGGTAAGCTAATGGTTACACAGGTTGCTACCCACTTATGACGACGACGTTCACACACGTTGGGCTGCTCGGACGCAGAGAGCACCCGGGGGTTGAGGAAGTGGTGTCTGGGCTCTTGAAGCTCTTAGACCAACGTAATATCCAGGTGACGATCGAGGATCGCCTCGCCACGCTCGCCCATTTTGAGCGCCGTGAAATGGCGTCGCGCGAACAAATTGGCACTATGGTTGATCTGGCGATCGTAATTGGCGGTGATGGCAGTTTGCTTAGCGCTGCGCGTACGTTAGTCAAACACGATACCCCGGTGATCGGCATCAACCGGGGAAGACTAGGATTTCTCACCGATGTGAGCCCCGACGACTTGCTGGAGCAAGTCAGTGCCATTCTGAACGGTGAGTATCTCACTGATCGGCGGTTTTTATTGGATGCCGAGGTGTGGCGTGGCGAGCAGGTGGTGGGTCGGGGAGAGGCGCTCAATGACATCGTCGTGAACTCCGGCGCATCAGCACAAATGGTGGAGTTCGAACTCAGTATCGATGGTGATTTTGTGTATCGCTTGAACGCGGACGGCTTGCTGGTGGCCACCCCAACAGGGTCAACAGCCTATTCCTTGTCGGCAGGTGGACCCATCGTATCGCCTGAGCTTGACGCGCTGGTGTTAGTCCCCATGTTTCCTCACTCATTGACCAGCCGTCCTATTGTAGTCAGTGGTCACAGTGAGATTCGGATCGATGTCGTCTCGCGTAACGATATCCATCCCCCCATCACGTGTGATGGCCAAATCTCTATCACTGCCTTGCCTGGCGATTCGGTGCGTATCCGTAAAAAATCGCGTGAGCTCACGTTACTGCATCCTCCCGGCTACAGTTTTTATGCGACCTGCCGGGACAAACTTCGCTGGTCAGATGCCCTCGTTCAGTAGCGCCCCACCTGCAATACAGCGAGCCCCTGCGACCTTCTTATTGGTGGCAGTGACCGTTGGCTGTTTTTTGCTGTTTTACCCGCTGCAATGGATGGGCATGTTGCAGCAGTTCAATTTTGTGCCGTTTCGTGCTGCCGGCGGATATGTGGCATTCGGCGAGATGGGCACCGAGTGGTGGAGGTTGATCACTCCCACGTTGATTCATTTTGGTTGGCTGCACATGGTTTTTAATTGCTTATGGCTGTGGGAGTTTGGTCAACGAATCGAACATCGATTGGGGTCCGCTAATGTGTTGGCACTGTATGGTGTGACAGCAATGGGCAGTAATTATTGTCAGTACCTGTGGGAGGGCCCGTCTATTTTTGGCGGCATGTCAGGAGTGGTTTATGCCTTTATGGGCGTCATCTTGGTCTCGCACTGGCGAAGGCCCGGTTGGATCTTGCCGCCGCCGATGGCGGTGTTTGCCTTTATGCTCATTTGGCTGTTGATTGGTATGGCGGGCAGTATGGAATTCATCGGTGCAGGGGCGGTGGCAAATGGCGCCCATGTGGGGGGTCTGTTAACTGGCTGCCTGCTGGGCATGCTACTGAGCATCGCGCCCCACATTTTTGGGAGGCGTTGAGGTGTCAGACGTTTATCGGCAGTCAGTGCGTCAGATGGACAGAAAAACCTACGACCGTCTCGTTGAGGCGCTAGCGATTGGCCGTTGGCCAGATGGGCGTGGGTTGTCGGATAATCAGCGGCAGTCAGCGATGCAGGCAGTGATTACCTGGGGAGAGCTGCACCTGGCGCCCGAGGAGCGTGTTGGCTTTATTGACAAAGGTAGCAAGGCAAATGTGGTTCGCGATGACCCCGCCCCCCTAAACTGGAAGGAGCCACTTGGTGACTGAACTACGCGGTATGTTGCGTAAAATGAAAACAGAGCTGGCCGAGGTGGTGAACTACACGTTGATGCCAGATCAGGGTGGCTTATCGGTCAATGATCTTTTGGGATCGCCGCTGCGCCTATCTTTTACCGGCGTGATCGAGTGTGTCGCTTGCAAGCGCCTGACAAAAAAGAGTTTTAATCAGGGCCACTGTTACCCCTGTTTCCGTAAGCTAGCTGCCTGCGACACCTGCATCATGAGTCCCGCAAAATGTCACCTTGCTGAAGGGACTTGCCGAGAACCCGAGTGGGCTGCCTTAAATTGCCAAGTTCCCCATATCGTCTACTTAGCGAACACGTCGAGTGTCAAAGTGGGTATTACCCGTGGCACACAAGTACCCACTCGCTGGATGGATCAGGGTGCGACGCAAGCCAAGCCCATTGCGCGAGTGCAAACTCGCTACCAATCCGGGCTTTTAGAGGTGTTATGCGCACAAGAGGTCGGTGACCGCACCGCCTGGCAAACCATGCTCAAGGGGGATAGCGATCCCCAAGATCTTGAGGCCATACGAAAAAGCCTGATGAACAGTTGTCGAGAGGGCATCGATGACTTAAAGCGACAGCACGGTGAAGAGGCCATTGAATTATTGGAGGATGAGCCAGAGACCACGATTCGCTATCCGGTACTGAGCTGGCCCGAGAAGGTCAAAGCACATAATTTTGATAAGCAGCCCGTCGTCGAGGGCACGTTGATGGGGATTAAGGGGCAGTATTTAATCCTCGACACGGGTGTGCTGAACATCCGTAAATTTGGTGGCTACGAAGTTGATATTGAGGTGAGAGCATCATGATGGCATTCCGAGAGGGCCTACCCGCTACGATCCGCCGGGTGGATTATCAGACGCCCGACTTTACCGTGACGGCAGTCTCGCTGTCGGTTCAGATATTTTCGGGGCGAACTGACGTCACGGCGACGCTGTCTTTCGTGCGTCGCGGTGCGGCGGCAGCGCCCTTGCAACTCAATGGTGAGCAGCTGACGCTGCAATGGGTCGAGCTTGATGGCCAACGACTGAGCGAGGACCACTATCAGGTGACGGATGAGCAGTTGCTTATTCCGTTGGTGCCTGACCAGTTTGAGTTAAAGACCTGTGTACGCATTTGTCCTGAGGAAAATACTTCCTTGGAGGGTTTTTATCGTTCGCAAAGCGCCTACTGCACCCAATGTGAGGCGGAAGGTTTTCGTAAAATCACTTACTTCCCAGACAGACCTGATGTACTGGCGACCTACACAGTGTCGCTTGAAGCGGATCGAGCCGCGTGTCCTGTTTTGCTCAGTAACGGTAACCTAGTGTCTGAAGAGGCCCTTGAAGACGGACGGCATCGAGCTGTTTGGCACGATCCCTATCCCAAGCCTGCCCATCTTTTTGCCATGGTGGCAGGCGATCTAAAACCTGTTTCTGATGTGTTCACTACATGCTCCGGTAAGCGGGTCGACCTGCACATTTGGGTAGAGGAAAAAGACCTGAGTTATTGTGATCACGCCATGGTGTCGCTGAAAAACGCAATGCGCTGGGATGAGGAGGTCTATGGCCTCGAGTACGACCTCGATCTTTACAATATTGTGGCGGTCGACGATTTCAATATGGGGGCAATGGAGAATAAGAGTCTCAACATATTCAACACCTCCTGCGTGTTAGCGCACCCTGACATAACTACCGATGCTGGTTATCAGCGGGTCGAAGGGGTTGTCGCGCACGAGTACTTCCACAATTACTCCGGTAACCGGGTGACCTGTCGTGATTGGTTCCAGCTCACTTTAAAGGAAGGGTTCACTGTTTTTCGCGACGCGGAATTCTCTGCGGATATGAATTCACGCGGCGTGAAGCGGGTTGAGGACGTCATGTTCTTGCGCACGCACCAGTTTGCTGAGGATGCTGGCCCGATGGCCCACCCAGTCCGTCCTGATGCCTTTGTCGACATCTCTAATTTTTATACCCTGACCGTCTACGAAAAAGGCGCTGAGGTGGTGCGCATGCTGCACACCCTGTTAGGCGCAGAGGCCTTTTTTGCTGGGACTAAATTATATTTTGAGCGCTTTGATGGTCAAGCTGTGACCTGTGATGACTTTGTCGACAGTTTGTCTGAGGCGTCGGGTCGTGACCTCGAGCAATTTAGACGTTGGTACGAACAGCCGGGTACGCCTGAGGTGCAGTTTGAGGGCCGTTATGATGCAGCGTTTCAGCGCTACCATTTGACGCTGCGGCAGCATAATCCGCGCCTGCAGGAGGGCGCTCAAGAGGCACCGCTGGTGATTCCCGTTGCCACCGGGTTAGTGGTGGACGCTCAGCCCATTGACTTGGGTGAAGGGACGACGCGTGTGCTGGAGCTCACCGAGCCGGAGCAGACCTTTATTTTTGAAGATATACCCGCGGAGCCCGTGCCTTCATTGCTTCGAGGATTTTCGGCGCCCATCCGAATCACCACAGAACAGTCCGATGCAGATTTGCGGATGTTGATGGGATGCGATGACGATGCATTCGTAGCGTGGGATGCCGCGCAGCACTTACTGGCTCGCTCGATGGAATCGCTAGGGACCATGCCTAGCGAGACGCACGAGGAGATCAACTTGGAATTAGCTCAGGCTTGTGAGCGTGTGTTAACCGGCGCAATGGATCCCGCGATGAAGGCATTGACCGTGACGTTGCCGAGTGAGGAGTACTTGGCTGATCGAGCGGCACAAAAGGGTTTGGTTGACGTAGCGGTTAACCATGCTCGCCGACAGAAAATGAAGGCGCTGTTGGGTAGTCGACTAGTTGATCACTGGCAGCAGGTCTCCTCGCAATACCGTCTGCAAGGCGCCTATCGTGCCAGCGCGGGTGATATCGGTGTTCGTGCTCTGCAACATGTGGCGCAGGACTTTTTACTGGCAGCGGGCGAGGGTGACCTCGCGGCGATTCGCGCTTTACACGAGCAAGCCGATAATCTGACAGACCGATTGGCAACATTGCGATGGCTGGTTCAATACGAGACACCAGTAGCGCGTGAGCAGGTGCTCGCGGCGTTTTATGAGCGCTGGCAGCACGAGGCGCTTGTTGTGAATCAATGGTTCACCATTCAAGCAACCCGTCCCGCAGAGGACTGCGTCGAGAGCGTCAGATTGTTAATGGAGCATGACGCGTTTGACTGGCGAAATCCCAATAAATTGCGGGCGCTGGTGAGCGCTTTTGCCGGGGCAAACCCCATTGCGTTTCATCGGGCGGACGGCGCAGGATATCGCTTGCTGGGTGACGTCATCTTAAAAATTCAGGCCAGTAATCCACAAATTGCCGCGCGCATGCTCGCGCCATTAACGCGCTGGCGTCGGTATGCCGCCGGCCAAGATCTGATGCGGGCAGTACTCGAGGAAATCGCTGCGATCGACCCCTTACCTAAAGACATTTTTGAGGTGGTCAGTCGTTCGTTGAGTGACGCTCCGTAGCGTCTGGGTGACCTTGTAGAGCGGCGTATGAATACGATTGATCCGCCTTCCCCCCGACTCAGACACTGGGGGGTGCGGGTCGAGCACCGGGGACAAAGGTGCTGCGGTAAGCACAGCTGTTGGCACGGTCGGCTTGTCATGCTGATGCAGCATTGCTGGCAAGCTGATCAGTCAACGCAGGCCGAGCACGATGGTTTATCGCGAGGGGTATAACGCCATAGCGTCATCGTGCGCCTCGCCAATGCCCTCCGGCGCCGGCTCCTCGCGGAGTGCGTCTATCAGTCCAAGCTGACGCCACTCAGTGTCAGTGGCCCCATAGATCGAACGATCAAGTTCACTCAGTATTGCGGCCAATGAGGGGCTGCTGGCTCTGGCAATGTCGCTGAGTGAGGAAAACGCTCGCCCATGATGGCACGCTGCCCAGTGTTGTAATGCGGTTCGCACGCCCGACGCGTCTTGCTGCGTTAGGGCGCGCCTCACCTCGACCAACGCCTGACGCATGTCGCCGCCTCGCAGAGCGGCGAGACCACCCTGTGGAGTGTCTGTGCGCATGGACTTTCGACGCAGTCGCCACAGTGCGATCGCTAGGCCGATAGCGATAAGCCAGCCTGACACTCCGATGAGCCCTATCCACAGGGGCAGGGTTGCCATAGGCAAGGTCGCGTCGGAAGGGGTGCTGGATGCGGTTTCATCATCGAGCACATCAGCGGTTTGGACGGCAATATTTCTCGCCTCGAGCACTGCATACTCCAGTTGATCGGTTTGTGTGTTCCACCAGGGGATACGAATTTCGGGTAATGTCCAATTGCCATCCGCTCTAGCAACCAGCGCTTCGCTTTGGGTCCGGGTTCCCTGAAGCCCTTGAGCGATTTCACTTTGATCAATCGATTCTTGATCGGGATAGAAACGGAGCTCAGGAATGTTGAGGGCGCCTTGCACGCTGCTCAGCGGCGGCAACTGGCTCCCTTGAAGGCCCTCTGCGATCAGTGTGAGCGTGCGCGTTGTGGAATCTCCTACCGACAAAGCGTTGGGATCAATTGACCAATCTTCTGTCAAACTCAGTGTTCTAGCTGGAAGCCAAACATCGCCAGGAAACGCAGCGGGCACACTTTTAACGGTAACCTCCAGCGGTTCAGACGATAAGCGGATGCGTCTTCCAAGGCGCGAGCCTAATAATGTGCGCCCAGCTTGAACTTCGCGCGCTGCAAATTCGACGGCAGGAATCGATAACGTGCCACTTTTTTGTGGATAGATTGCATAGCGCAATTCGGTGACTAACCACGTCCGGTTACCGACGCGTCGCTGGAAAGATTGCCGTTCTAGCGGTTCCACTACGGCGTCCGCAATATCAAGCGCTGAAATTTCTGGGCTCTCTAAATTAATGGCTTGTTGCAGGGTTATGGTGAGCATGAGCTCCGCTTGGACGTATAAGCTGGGCTGGTCAATGCTGGATTCAAACAACACGGTGGCATCGCCAGGGGCGACCAGTGGCTCAGGATTGACCAGAATCGATATCGGTGTCGTACGGCGACCCGCCGTCATCAAAGAGGGGATAGCGAGCGTGCCTTCGCGCAGCGGGGCGAGTTCCAGTTCTAGTGTTCGTGTGACATTGTTACGACCGTTGATAAAACGTGCATTGGTTGCGCTAGAGCGCGAGAGTATTTCCCAATCGCGATTCAGCGGCGTGAGGTCAATTTCACTGGGCTGTTCGCCTGCATCACCGAGTAGGGTGAGTCGCAGTGTTTCTCCCAAAGCAATGTCACGTCGATCCGCGGTCGCTGAGAGATCTGCCATCGCCGCAGCAGACCAGAGTAGTGTGGTCGCTATGAGACTCCAGACCGACACGCGTTGTGGCTGCGTTTTACCAGCGAATCGATTCATCGGGTGTGTCGCCCTCCCTGAGTCTTTGCATGGTTTGATAGCGGAACTTGCGTCGCAACAGTCCACCGGGGTCATCAGGCACCCGACGCAACCACTGTTCCAGCGCTTGCTGCTCCTCTAGCGCCTCATCGAATTTAGCCATTTGTTCCTGTGTGGCCGCCTCAAGTTGGTCGGCGGCCTGCTGATCTGCATCAGCGGTATTCGGAGCTTGGTCACCGGGTTGTTGCTCGGAATCTGATTGAGGTTCGCCCTGATCGCTCGCGTCATCTTCTTGCCCGTCGCCTGCTTGCTGTGAGTCGTTTTGTTGGTCCGACGACTCGCCATCACCCCCGCTATCTGAGTCAGACGCATCATTTTGTGCAGATTCCTCGTCTTGTTGGCTTTGTTCTTCTCCTTCTTGTTGTTCTTGGTCCTGATCCTCTTGTTGGTCGAGCAGTGATTGAACAAAGTCGCGGTTGGCAATGGCATCTTCTGCACTGGGCTGCAGAGATAAACTCTTTTCGTAGGCGTTAATCGCGCCTTGTAGATCTCCCTGCATTGCCAAAGCATTCCCTTGATTGAATAGCCCATCGGCAGATGGCTCGGAGGCAAAGCTGTTGGCCGCCCGATCATAGGCGCCTGCCTCAAATTCCGCCATGCCACGCCATGAAGTCTGATCGAATCGTTCCGCGGCGCCACTTGAATCACCGTCAGCGAGGCGCTGGGCGCCTTGCTGATCAGGGGTCAGCCAAAGGTCCTCCCACTCCGCCGCTTCGGCCGTTTCTGGTTGCATTATCGATAGCAGCAAAACGCTAACTAGAGCGCCTTTTCGGAATGCAGGAAGGAGCAGCAAGGCAACGAGCGCAGCCAGCCAAAATCCTTGGTCTAGCCAGGCATCGGTTTGTCTTGCTAGATCGAGTTCACCTTGGGCCGCTAGCACGTTTCGTCTGGTCAACGATTCGATATCACGTTCGTCTAAGCTAATCCGTTCGACTGGTGCGCTCAAAGCGCTGGCGACTTGATCTATCGCCTGGCGGTCAAGCGTGGGGATCACAATTTCGCCTGCGTCATCTTTGAGGAATCCGCCATTGGGGAGTGGGATAGGAGCGCCCGCTTTGGTGCCAATTGCCAGTACGGCGAGAGCAGCACCGCTGCGCTCTAGCGCGTCTTTTGCGCGGACTGTATCAAAGCGGGGCAGGCCATCAGTCATGAGTAAGATTTGGCCGCCTTGCGCGCCAGCAGTGATCAATAGATTGGCAGCTGCTTCGATCCCGCTTGTCGCGTTGGCGCCGGGCAAAGGCATAATGTTTGGCGACAGTGCAGGCATCAAATTAGCAATCGTGCGCGTGTCGTCTGTTAGTGGTGTGACCACGTGGGCGTCACCTGCAAACACTACCAGGCCGGTCATCCCTTCGGCTCTCAAATCCAGCAAATCGAGTATCTTTTGTCGAGCGCGTTGTATTCGACTGGGTTGAACGTCTGCCGCCAGCATCGACGCGCTGAGATCCAAGACCAACACCAGCGCGTCTGCGCGCTTGATAACCGGCAATTCCACCTGCCGCAGGCTGGGGCCTGCCGCAGCGAGTACGATGAGGCTGAGCAGTAGGGTGGGCATCCAGATCGTCGTCTGGCGGGTTTTTCCGCTGTGATCCGGCATCAGGTAGGGGAGCAGTTCTGGATCGATGGCCCGGCTCCAGTCGCCCTGTCGTGTGCGCCGATGCCACAATGCAACGGCCAGCAGGGGGCAGATCAGCAATCCCCAGAGCAACTCTGGACGCAATAAATGAAACCCATCAACCATGAGCTAGCCCGCCACTGCGACGACTCAGCCACCCACTGTGCAGCAGCGCGAGCCAGCAAGCGAGCCCCAACGCGCCCAGCAACGGCACCCAACTGAGGGCGCGTTTTGGACGGAAGGTACTGGCATCCTGTTCCACCGGCTCAAGGGTATCGAGCAACGCATAGATCGCCTCCAGCTCGGCCGGTGAGGTCGCTCTAAAGTAGCGCCCTCCGGTGGCTTCAGCGACGGCATTTAGCATGGCTTCATCTACTTCGACTCGGCCTCTGGTCGTTCTGCCCAGGTTGCGGCTAATACCAATGGTGTAGATTTTTACATCGAGTTGAGCGGCTAGCGCAGCCGCTTCCATTGGGTCGACTGTACTGGCGGTGTCTTGGCCATCGGTAAGCAGTATGAAAATACGTGATGTTGCGGGACGATCGCGCAGCCGTTTGATCGCGAGTCCCAATGCATCACCGATTGCTGTGTCCTCACCGGCAAATCCGAGTTGCGCCTCATCGATAAAGCGGGTCACCGTTTCAAGATCGAAGGTGAGCGGTGCCTGCAGGTAAGCACGTGTGCCAAACAAAATAAGCCCGACGCGATCACCTTGGCGGCGTTGCGTAAAGTCGGCAGCAATCGATTTGACTGCCGTAATTCTCGGAACCAATCGATTGCCGATCTGCATGTCTTCAATTTGCATACTGCCGGATAGGTCAAGCCCCAACATGAGGTCGCGCCCCGTATTAGGGAGTTCAATGGGTTCGCCAATCCATTGAGGTCGAGCGATCGCTGCAATCAGTAGCATCCAAGCAGCCCACATCAACCACCAAATCCATCGTCCTGACTGACTGGGTTGCCGAGTGCCCGATAAGGATTGCCAACGAGCGGCAAAAGGGGCTCTGAGTGCCGCAGGTTGGAGAGAACCCCCGCGACTGAAATAGAAAATCAGCACGGGCACCGGTGCCACCACAAATACCCAGGGCCACATCCACTCAAGCATCCGACACCTCATGACGGCGGACCCAATACTCAGCCATGAGCAGCAGGGGTTCGGTAGCGGCTGGTGGATGCGCCGCATAAAGCAAATCGAGATCTGCAAACCCATCGGTAGGTAGGTTCTTGCAGGTCTTGAGCAGGAAATCTTGCCAGTCCTGACCATGAAGGGCTGCCACCTGTTCTGCTGGGAACGCTCTCAATGCCGCTGCTTTCAATAATTGGTTAATGTCTGTGGTGCTGACTTCAGCGGCTCTCAGAAGGCGCAGTTGGGAGAGCGCGGTTCGCCGGTACTGAGCGCGACGGTAGCGTCGTCGAAGCCATCGACCAATCAAGAATACGCCAACGATCGCCGATGCGAGAACAATCCACCATCCCGGAGCCAAGGGCCACCATCCGATCGACTCAGGCGCTCGCAAAGGCGCCAGTTGTGCCAGCATCATATCGGGGTTCATCGTGCTGGGAACACCGTTAGCAGTCGCCTCAGCGGGTCATCGCCGGTGCTTATCCTTAGTAGCGGGATGCGCAGCTCGCGAAGCCGGCGCGCAGTGAGCTCCTGATTTGAGCGATACTGGTTGGCATAGGCCTCTCGGATAGTGTCGGCGCCAGTATCTAGGGAGGAGTGATGATTGCCATCGGTGACTGCGTAGTGCCCCGAGCGCGGCAGCTCTGCCTCTAAGCGGTCGTTAACCGCGATCCCTACCAGTTGTGTGCGGCGCGCTAGCCGGCGTAATGGTGAGAAATTGTCGGCTTCCAACAAATCATGAAAGTCGCTGATTAAAAAAACTCGAGTGCCCGGACGGGCAATGCGTTCCAGTTGCTGGAGTAAGTGGGAGAGATCGTTACTCGGTGCGTTATCAGCAGCGTTTGGCGCGCCTTCGCGAACAAGATCACCGATCACCCGCAGCACGCTATGCTGACTCCGCTTGGGTCGAGTATCGGACAGCGAGTTATCGCCTAACACCACGCCGCCAACACGCTCGCCAGCGCCAAGTGCTGACCATAATGCCAGGGTACCCACGTGCGCCGCCATGACCGACTTGAAGCACTGAGTTGAGCCAAACTTCATCGGTGTGCGCTGATCGATGGCCACCAGAATGGGTTGCTCTCGATCTTCATGAAACAGTTTGGTGTGCGCAGTACCGGATCGTGCGGTGACCCGCCAATCAATCGCGCGGACATCGTCGCCAGCGGCGTAGGCTCGCACTTCGTCAAACTCGACGCCGCGGCCTCGTTGGCGGGCCCGTTTCATGCCCGCCAGATTGGCCAGTGCGCGCGTTTGGCCCGTCACATCGACAAACCGAGCCGAAAATCGATTGGCGATCAGTGCGTCTGATAACACGACTGCACCAGATGGACCATCGATTGAGCGATGAACGAGGCTCTCAGGCAACGGGGATACGCTCAATCAACCGTTCGATGATTTGATCACTGGTGACGCCCGCAGCCTCTGCCTCAAAGGAGACGATCAGCCGGTGTCTGAGACAGTCGAAGACCACCCTCTGAACATCATCTGGACTGACATAGTCTCTGCCTTCAATCCACGCATTAGCCCGCGCACAACGATCAAGCGCAATGGTGGCTCGCGGACTGGCGCCATACTCTAACCAATCGGCGAGTTCCGCGTCGTATAGACTCGGATCGCGGGTGGCGATGACCAGTTGGATGATGTACTCCTCGACCGCCGGGGCCATATGGACCTCTAGGGCGCCTTGGCGCGCGGCAAAAATGTCTGCCTGTGAGACCGCGCGATCGGGTTGGGATTGTTCACCACTTGCCTCGCTTCGTGCCAGCCGCAAAATAGCTTGCTCGGCATCTCGGTCCGGGTAGGACACTCTGACGTGCATCAGAAAACGGTCGAGCTGAGCCTCGGGGAGAGGGTAGGTGCCCTCTTGTTCGATCGGATTTTGGGTTGCCATTACTAGAAAGAGCGGGGGTAGGGGATAAGTCTTGCTGCCAATACTGACTTGTCGTTCCGCCATGGCCTCTAGCAGCGCAGATTGAACCTTTGCAGGCGCTCTGTTGATTTCATCGGCCAGCACTAAATTATTGAAGATGGGCCCTTGCTGGAACTCAAATGTCCCAGTCTGGGGTCGAAAAATATCCGTACCCGTAATGTCGCCGGGTAACAGGTCGGGCGTAAATTGAATGCGATGGAAATCGCCCTCTATACCCTCTGCCATTTGCTTGATCGCCCGCGTTTTGGCGAGGCCCGGTGCGCCCTCGACCAGTAGGTGTCCGTCGGCCAGTAGGGCGATCAGCAACTTATGGATGAGGTCTTGCTGGCCAACAATTTGTTGCCCGAGCCAATGTTCGAGGTTCGCGAGAAGTTGATAGTTCACAAGTTAGGCCTTTATGTCGACAGATTCAGAAATGGCGCCATTTCTGACCATTTCAAGGCCTAAACGTTCGCAGTTTCCCCCATTACGGGCCGTGCGCTCGGCTTGCCGGTCAGAACCCCGACAATTTATAACATGTAATGGCGTCTGACAGCCCCTCTCGCCAGTCGCTGCGACCCTCTTGCCAGCCGTCTAGCCATCGGATTCTGGCTAAACCCGTCAGAAAGGGGCAGTTCTCTCGGGAACGTCCAGCAAGACCAAGTTGATATCCCTTTTCAAAGGCGCGTTGAATCCGGTTCCGCTTAAATCTTTTCATAATCTAACCACTTCTCCCGTTGTAAGGCGGCTTAGGCCGCGGTTTGCGAAAGGCATGTTCTTTCCGCCTCTTCGCAGTGATGCGACAACGTACCCACTCGAGGTGGGTCACACAGGAAATGGGCCGCGAGCGCTGCCGCCGACCTATCAAACTGACCAGATGGTCAGCGGGTCTTATCTTGACCTGGCGCTCGGTTCTGCGCTCAATGTGCTCTAGCCCGGGAAATGGCTCCGCTTGATAAAGTACCCCCTCTCGACGCGGGTGGCTAAAACTAATTTCTTATCAGGAGAGTGTGCCATCAGGCGGATTGGCTATAAGGCAATAACGGCAGGGCCCTGCGCGCCGTTGGAACCGATTCTGAGCTGGCTGCACCGATAAAAATAATCGACGAAGCATCGCTTCCACCTGCGGTCAACAGGCCACGTTTTGAGCACTTCAGTGTCTGTTTAGGGGTGGCGCTACCCGACACTTGTACGGTCAAGCCTGGCTCCTTATGGATAAAGAACTGGTGCAGTCCTCGACCGTTGCCTGCTCGTCAACCTGACGTCGCGTTTTTTTTCGGTGCGGCGGGTCGATCCGTGACAACGCCCGGTGCGGAGCAATACCGAAGGGCCTAGCGTCTGCGATCAACTTTTCGGGTTTTGAGTGATCCACCTGTAAAACTGGCTCGTAAATCTCTGCAACTAGGTAAATGACTATCTGGTTTAGTCATCTTCCCCCAGATGGCGAATTGTTGCCCCGGCCTTTTGGCCGGGGTTTTTTTTTGGGAGATGATCTATGAATAACCGCGCTGTGATGCTCACTTTGGGTTACGCGGGTCTGCTGCCGTTCTATGGGTTCCTGGCGGCGGCGTGGTCGCTGGAAGATTGGCCAGCTGCGATCTCTGTGCAAGGATTCATTATTTACTCGCTCGGTATTCTATGTTTTTTAGCCGGTACCTTGTGGGGTCGCGTGCAGTCCTTTGACGCGCCGCACAGGGCGAGACTGCTCGTGAGTAATGGCTTAGTTTTATTTGCCGTCGCAGCGGTTTTGACCGCGCAGGCATGGTTGGCATCATTGGCGCTGATGACGGGATATCTTGCGCTACTATGGTACGAGCAGGGTGCGGAGTCGTTGCCCTCCTGGTATGGCGTGATGCGCAGAAATCTGACGCTGGGCGTCGTGTTGGCTCACGGCTTATTTTTTACCCTGCAGTCGGTTCAGATGGCCTCTTAAATGCTCAGAGCCTCTGGTGTATTCGCATTGGCCAGCCACTCATCAGGCACCGAGATCGCCCGTGCGTTGAGTGACGTTAATAAGGCCTTGAGCTTCACGCCACCGCTGTCAACGAAAGCAACGCAGTCATCGAGTAGCTGGGTGCTGAGACGCAAGCAAGGGGAGTGGCGGCCGCTTGAGTCAGTCAATACGATCGCAAGATCGTCTTGTTGCCATTGTGTTTCCAAGGTCTCGATGACTTGGAGTGGTGCACCGATTAAATCCACCGGGAGAATGATGATATCCGGTGTCGTTGCGGCATAGAGTAATGCAGTGATGCCGGCACAGGGGCCTAAATCCGGCGCCACTTCGCACAGCACTCGATCGGCATAGTGCTGATAAAACCGCGGGTTGTTCCGGCAGCAGACTAAGCGCTCAGTAGCGAGCGTGGCAGCGCAGACGCCTGCCAGCAGAGGTTTGCCGTTAAACGCGATTAAACCCTTATCGCGGCCACGCCAGCGACGGCCTTGACCACCGGCCAAAATACCCAAGCTGTAGGCTCGTGTGGCGTTCACAGACTCGTCTCTCTATGGGATCATCCTCTCTCCTGTTGGACTATAGCTCATGTCATCCATGTCGCGTGTTCTAGCGCTTGATACTGCCACTGATGCCTGCACCCTTGCGTTGTGTGGTGAGGGAGATTTGCGTGCTCGTCATGAGCGGCTCGCCAGAGCCCACAACCGCCATATTCTCGGTATGTTGACCGACATCCTTGCAGAGCGTTCGCTCGCTTCAGCGGTAGACGTTATTGCTTGCGGCGTGGGCCCCGGCTCTTTCACGGGTCTCAGGGTCGCGGTCAGCGTGGCTCAGGGTTTGGCGTGGGCCAGAGACATTCCGATTCACGGATTTTGTTCTTTATCGGCTCAGGTATACAGTGCGGCGGCGCTAGGCCTGCTATCGGAGGGCCAATGGGTCCTGTCGACTATCGATGCTCAAATTGGTCAGCTCTATGGCATCTGGGGTCAGTGGCGGGAGGATCACTTTCACGCAGAAAAGCCGGCTTTTATTTGTCCGCCAGAGTCACTGAC
>CAJWWJ010000028.1 GCA_913048575.1 uncultured Halieaceae bacterium | reverse complement strand
AGCGCGGCCATCTGCCAGCAATGCGGCGCCAAGGGATTGTCGCGTCGGGTAGTACCAAAAAGGCGGCTCCGTGTAAGGCAACGCGTCCTGCATGGCCACTGCTTGTTCAAACGATGTCACTGCCGCCGCCATAGCGCCTGAACGAAATGCAATCTCGCCGCGCAACAACGATTTGGCGATGCCAATCAGGCTTTTTGCGGGATAGACATTACCCATAAAAATTTCATCAACCTCAGGCTCAAGACGCTCAATTGCGGCCAATTCCTTCAGGGCAGATTCCTTATTTTCCATCGATGCATAAGCCACCCCACGTCCGTAGTGCCAAATTGCCCGGGCAAAAGCAAACGGGGCGTGCGGCTCAGGCTCAGACAGAATCTCCTCCCAACGGGCAAATCGAACCAGCGACAACATAGGAACAGTGCGAAAGAATTGGATCGTCGGGAATTGTTCTACTTGCTCGATACGCACATTTTCTACTACCCGGCGCGCGCTCTTCAACGACAGCTCACTCTGACCTTGCATGGTTGCTGAAGCCCATAAAAAGTGAATGTTGTGGGGGTAGTACAACGCAGGATAGAAACCTTGCGCATTGCATTCGGCAATATAAGCTTCATCAACATCGGCAGCGCGAATATTGGCGAGTGCCGCGTCCTGATAGCGGCCGACCCGAAAATAGATATGGCTTGGCATGTGGACCAAATGCCCCGATCCCGGCACCAGATTGGCGAGCGCATCAGCGGCACGTTCAGCCTTTTGGGCGTTCGACGAAGCCTCTAGCGCGTGAATATACAAGTGGAGGGCCAATGGGTGCTCTGGGTCTGCTGCCATCACCCGCTCGAGACTCTTAATCACTGCTTGCGTATCTGGCTTCGCCTCCCCACTCGGACCCCAATAATCCCAAGGCATCGTATTCATGAGCGCCTCCGCATACACAGAGGCCACTGTCATGTCGTCGGGATAGGCATCAACCATTTCAGACAACGCATCTGCCCACGCACGATCAAGTGGATCGCGCGGCGTCTCACGTTGGCCGTCGTAACGCTTATCCAGCGCCAGAATCCAGCTCCGCTCTTTTGGGGTGACGCCATCGACTAACGTCAAGGCGTGATCGATCGCGGCGCGCGCACTCGCTCGCTCTTCGGGAGTCATCACCGCCTTACCGTTATTGGTGACATTAATATTGGGCCCAGTGGCTAATGCCTCACCCCAAAAGCACATGGCGCAGTCTGAATCTAATGTCTGAGCGGCACGAAAGCTGCGAATCGACTCTGCGTGGTTAAACCCAAAAGCCAGCACCATTCCTTGATCAAAGTAGCGCTGAGCGTCGGTATCGCGGGTTGTAATGGGCATATGGAAGGCACCCATGCCTTTAAACAACGGCGCACCCGCACGTTGCGCCAACGTCTGCTTGACCTCGACAGACTGTTCTACCGCGACCGGATCGCCACAACCACAGAGCACCCAAAAAAGCCCGCACAAAACCACGCTCTTACCGTTGCGTCTCATCGCTCATCACCTATCATGTCATTCGTCCTCAAAGCCGATTTTAACCACACCCAAAAGCAAACATTAAGCGAGGTCTTGGCGTGCGGTATAGCAATATTTGAACAGCTCACTGTCACACTAATGCAACGCCTGCGTGAGTAAGGCCGCTTCCCGCCTCATTCGGTTGCTCCTCCGCAAAGGGCCTCGCTCAGAGCCCTGCGGCCCCCCTCTCGCCTATCTGGACGCTGCGCGCATCCGACACTAATGCATCCACTTGATTTGATGTCAGCGTCCTGAGAAAGGCAACGAGTGCTTGCTGTTCGGCCACCGTAATCGTCATGTCGCTAATTCTCACATCTTGCAATGGATCCTCGCTGCCACTTCCCGCGTAATACGCCACCACACTTTCGAGGGTGGGGAGCGACCCATCATGCATGTAAGGGAAGGTGATCGCGACATTGCGTAAACTCGGGGTGCGGTACTGCCAACGATCCTCACTCTGCCCAGTGACCTCTGCACGTCCGTCATCAATAAACGTCTCCGTCTCAGCGCTGACCAGAGGCACCACGTAGACCCCGGGAGCGAGTTGCACCTTATCGAGCTCAACCCCTCGTTGCTGACGGAGGTAGCCGATTCCTGTGTTGTAAAAGCCGCCGTCTGAAAACAAGCTCACGTTATCGCCCATCTGATGGCAGTCAATACAGCCTTTTTCTTGAAACAACGCAAAGCCTAAAGCCGCTTCTGTAGAATAGTGATCGATCGACAGGGCGCCGTCTTCAAAGTACCAACGATCAAAATCGGAATCGCCCGATAATAGCGCCCGTTGATAAGCGGCCAAGGCCAAGCCCAAACTGTGCTCCGACAATCCACCTGAGTACAGCCCCTCGAATTGCTGAGCATAAGTCTCGATGGTGGCTATTTTTGCGATGACTGACTGCCGATCCTGATTAGCCATTTCATTGTGCGCCAATAAGGGAGACCAAATTTGCTCGACCAAAGAAGACTCCCGCCCATCTAAAAATAGCTGCTGGACGAAGACGACGTTGTACAGCGAAGGCACATTGCGGCGGACGCCTTTTCCTTGGTGTCCCACTGGCGTCGCTAGCTCGTTCTGCGTAAACCCCTGTTCCGGTATGTGACACATCGCGCAGGAAAGGGTGTCGTTGGCAGAAAGACGCCGATCAAAAAACAGTTGCCGACCCAAATCAATTTCTGCCGCCTTCGCCCCTTCCCCCACGGCCGGCAAGCCCAAAGGCGTTTCACTGCTCAGTTTGTCTAGGGCTTGGCGAATACCCGACACTTCGATAACGACTTTTGAGTCAGTGCGGTAAGCCTCTGATTCGTAGCCGATCCGCGAATCCGCTAGCCCCACACGGTGAGGAGAATCAGCAAAAGGCTCTAACTCTGTCGCGACCACTGCGGCGACGGGGATAAGCGAGACAAAAAACAACCGCAAAGTAGCCTGAGCCCGGCGTCGGAACCGTGTCGAAAAGAGGTGCATTGCTGTATTTTCTGGTGGTAGCATCATCGAATTGTGGCAGAAAAATACGGAGAAAAAATAATGATCTGGAAAATGTTAATTTCTAGCGTCGTAGCCGCCCTCTTACTTGTGCAGCCCACCTCGGCTGACGAAACGTGCATGTCACCGTACATGGCCAAAATCGTCGGGCAAGAGGACTATGTTTACATCTGGACCTTGGGCCTCGAAGGGGTTGGAAACGGCGAAGACAAGCTGGTCACTGTCGATGTGAATCCCGACTCAAAAACCTACGGCACGGTTATCCACTCACTATCGATGGGCGGGCGCAACGAAGCGCACCACTCGGGGCTCACGGATGATCGGCGGTTTTTGTGGGCATCAGGATTGGATACCAACAAAATTTTCATCTTCGATGTGCATACTGACCCTGCCGCACCCAGCTTGCATCGCACCATTGACGATTTTGTAAGCAAAACAGGCGGCGTAGTCGGCCCCCACACCAGTTACGCACTGCCAGGGCGTATGCTGATTACCGGGCTCTCTAACAATCGCGACCACGGTGGACGTACCGGCATGGCCGAGTACACCAACGAGGGCGACTTCATCACGAGCGTTTGGATGCCCACGGACGACAATCTGCAGGGGGCTGTAAAATCTGGCAACTTTGCCGATGGCTACGGCTATGACGCGCGAGCCCTACCCCGTCGTAACGCACTAGTGACCTCTTCCTTTACGGGGTGGAATAACTACATGATGAATCTGGGCAAAATGATGGGCGACGCCGAGGCGATGAAACGCTTTGGCAATACCGTCGTCATCTGGGACCTTCATGCGCGCACGCCCAAGAAAATTCTTGATGTGCCCGGTGCACCATTGGAAATTCGATGTGCATGGGGCTCGCAGTCTGATTATTGCTTCACCACAACTGCCCTCACGTCTAAAGTATGGCTAATCTACGAAGATGATGCCGGTGAATGGCAAGCGAAAGCGGTCGCTGATATTGGCGACGCCAGCAAGATCCCATTGCCTGTCGACATCTCCATTTCAGCCGATGACAATCATCTTTGGGTGAACACTTGGAATGATGGCAAAGTTCGGCTGTACGATATCTCTAACCCCCATGCCCCTGTTCAAGTCATGGAAGAGCAGATTGGCGAACAGGTCAACATGGTCTCGCAGAGCTGGGATGGAGAGCGCGTTTATTTTACCTCCTCTCTGCTTGCTAATTGGGATAAGACGGCGGCATCCGACGGGAATGACTTGCAGTACTTTAAGCTCTATAACTGGGATGGTGAAACCCTCACGCCGGAGTTCAATCTCGATTTCATTGAGCTGGGCTTAGGGGCGCCGCATCAAATGCGTTTTGGCGCTCATGCGCTTTATGGCGGCGCTAGCGCGCAGTCCCCTTCAGGATTGGCTTCACCGACCGCACACTGACATTGTGATGCGCGGTAACGTTATCCTGCTGCTGTGGGTGTTGAGTGCGGCTGTGCTCAGTGCCCCACATCATCACAAGGAGCCCGTCGTCATGGCGCCGGGCTACGCGCCACTCTCCTTTACCCCTCCGGGACCGGGAACCTATGGGTTGCCAGCGATGGGCGTGGCCGGCGATGGCCAAGTGCTGGACAGTCAGGGACGCGCTACCCCCCTATACGACTACCTTGGGGATAAACCCACCGTACTGAGTTTCATTTTTACGACCTGCGATGATGTGAATGGGTGCCCGCTTGCGACCTATGTAATGAGAAGCGTTCAGGATGCACTGCAGGCAGACCCAGACACCGCAGACAAAGCGCGTCTCGTCAGCTTCAGCTTCGATCCTGTTTTTGACACCCCCGACGTCATCGATGCCTATGGCTCGCAGTTTCGAACCGACAATTTCGACTGGCAATTCCTGACGACATCGGGCCCAGAGGCACTTGACCCCATTTTGAGTGCCTATGGTCAATGGGTCATTCGAGACTACGATGATAACGGCGATTACACGGGCACCATGTCACATATTTTGCGAGTGTTTTTAATCGACAAGAACCGCAACATCCGCAATATCTACAGCACCTCTTTTTTGCATGCCGATACGGTAGCCAATGACGTTCGCTCACTGCTTCTGGAAGAGGAAGCTGCGCTACCCTAGCATCCCAAAAACACGTTCGCAGGCTGCCGCCGACAAGCCCGTAAAATGGTGGGCTTCCCCTGAAAATCCTCACGTAAAGTAACGGTTTCGAACCTCAACCATGATATTCTGCCGCGGTTTTTGGCGTCACACCTTGGACCCTGCGCAACCAAAATGAGGAGAGGTATCGATGTACGTTAATGGCGAGTGGCTCAGAGAGGGCCCCACATTCTCTGTTCATAACCCCGCAACTGGCGAAACACTGGGCGAAGTGTTCGATGGCAATGCGGAGCACGCCCAACAGGCTATCGAAGCCGCAGAACAGGCGCAGCATAGCTGGGCGGGTGAAACCGCATACAAGCGCTCCGAATTACTGACTCGCGCCCATGGTTTGATGTTGGAGCGACAGGCAGCGCTTGCGAATCTCATGACGCGAGAGCAAGGAAAACCGCTCAAAGCGGCTATGAACGAAGTCAAATATGCGGCAGACTTTTTTCTGTGGTTTGCCGAAGAAGCAAAGCGGGTATATGGAGAGACCATCCCTTCAGCACGCGCTGACCAGCGATTTTTGGTTCACAAACAAGCCGTTGGTGTGGTCGCAGCTATCACTCCCTGGAACTACCCCATCTCAATGCTCACTCGTAAATTAGGACCGGCTTTGGCAGCTGGGTGCACCGTTGTGCTGAAGCCTGCCGAGAGCACGCCGCTATGTGCGATGGCCGTCTTCGATATTCTTCATGAGGTAGGCTTTCCACCCGGCGTCGCCAACCTCGTCACGACCAGTGACCCTAAACCCATTGGCGACGTGTTTTGCACCCATCCGAACGTGCGCAAACTCACGTTCACAGGCTCTACCGCTGTCGGAAAACACCTCGCACAAGCCGCGGCACCGCAACTGAAGCGCGTCTCGATGGAATTGGGCGGCCACGCGCCGTTTATCGTTTTTGACGACGCTGACCCCGTACATGCAGCCAAAGGCGTCTCACTCGTTAAATTTCTTAACACGGGCCAAGCTTGCATCAGCCCCAATCGTATCTTTGTTCAGCGTCGCATTCTTGAGCCCTTTCTCGACACGCTGCAGGAGCGAGTGGGTAAATTACGGGCTGGTAACGGGTTGGACCCAGCCAACAGCATTGGACCCCTGATTAATGAAGCGGCAATCGCGAAGGTGGATCGACAGGTGCAAGATGCCATCGCCAAAGGGGCTAATCTGCTCAGCGGTGGCGCTCGACTCAGCGATGGCGAACTCGCTAATGGTCATTTTTACGGCGCCACGTTACTCAGCAATATCAGCGCTGATATGCTGATTTATCGCGAAGAGACATTTGGCCCCGTAGCCGCGGTAGTGCCATTTGACGATGACGATGACGTTATCGCGATGGCGAACGATACGCGGTATGGTTTGGCGGCCTACGTTTACACGCAGAACTTATCCCGCGCACTGCGGACGTTTGAGCAACTACAGTTTGGTATCATCGGCATCAACGATATCAACCCCACCAGCGCCGCTGCGCCTTTTGGCGGTATGAAGGAAAGCGGTTTGGGTCGAGAAGGCGCCCGCGAAGGCATCGAAGAGTACCTCGAGACCAAGCTCGGCGGACTCAGCATCTAGTTGCCCCACTAACACGAGGAACACTGCCATGGCAGCATCGGACTATCCAGGTCTCGACACACTAGCTCTGCATGCAGGCGCTCAGCCTGATCCTGCAACGGGCGCCAGAGCCACTCCGATCTATCAAACGGCGTCCTTTTGTTTTCCGGATTCAGATCATGCCGCATCGCTTTTTAACATTGAGCGAGCAGGACACGTTTACTCTCGACTCAGCAACCCAACTAATGCGGTGCTGGAGGAGCGTATCGCCGCGCTAGAGGGAGGCGTGGGCGCGATTGCTACCGCCAGCGGACAGGCGGCGCTGCATCTCGCTATCATTACCTTGATGGGAGCTGGCTCCCACATTGTCGCCTCCGCTGCCCTGTACGGAGGAAGCCACAATTTATTTGCTTACACCCTACCTCGCTTTGGCATTGAAACCACCTTTGTTGATCCTCGCGATCCGCAGGCATTTGCCGCGGCGATTCAAGACAATACGCGGCTCATTTTTGGTGAAACGCTCGGTAATCCTGGGCTCGATGTACTGAATATCCCCGCCATCGCTGACGTCGCGCATCAGGCAGGACTGCCACTGATGGTCGATTCAACGTTCACGACGCCGTATCTGATAAAACCTTTTGAACTCGGTGCCGATATCATTCAGCACTCCGCCACCAAGTTTCTCAGTGGACACGGCATTGTGATCGGCGGATTGCTGGTCGACGGCGGTCATTTTGATTGGGAAGCGTCTGGAAAATTCCCAACACTGACAGAGCCTTATGAGGGTTTCCACAACCTCATTTTCACTGAGGAGTTTGGGCCTACCGCCTTTATCCAAAGAGCCCGAAAAGAGGGGCTGCGTGACTTTGGCGCCTGTATGGCACCGACCTCCGCGTTCCATATTTTGCAAGGCATCGAAACACTGAGCGTACGGATGAATCGGCACGTTGATAACACCCGTGAGATCGTCAACTTCTTGATGGAGCACCCACAAGTCGATCGAGTGGGCTATCCCGAGCTAGAGGGGCACCCCGATCAGTCTCTGGCTGCAACGCTCTTGCCCAAGGGCTGTGGCGCCGTCTTCAGCTTCGACTTAAGCGGCGGTCGACCGGCGGGCATTGCCTTTGTCGACGCACTCAATGTCTTCTCGCATTTGGCCAATATTGGTGATGCTAAGTCGCTGGTGATTCATCCTGCTAGCACCACTCATCATCGCATGGATGCCGAAGCACTGGCAGCGGGTGGGATTGGCGAGGGTACGATCCGGCTGTCTATCGGGCTGGAGGACGTCAAGGACTTGATCGCGGACCTGAAACAAGGACTGCGTGCCGCTGGCAAGGCGGCTGGAGGCAGCCGCTCATGATGATCACTGTCAATGAGCAAACCGTTTATTGCTATACCAATTCTCGTGACATCGATCCGGCAAAACCCAGTATCGTTTTTATTCACGGCTCAGGTATGGACCACTGCGTTTGGACCTTAGCCAGCAGACATTTTGCCCGGCACGGTAATAACGTCATCTCATTGGATTTACCCGGTCACGGTCGTTCTGGAGGCGCACCGTTAGCCACCATTGAGGCCATGGCCGATTGGGTCATTGCGGTGCTCGACACGCTCAAGATTGAGCAAGCAGCATTAGTTGGTCATAGCCTCGGTAGCCTCATTGCGCTGGAAAGTGCGGCCGCGCACGCGAGTCGCATCAGGGCCATTGCGCTGGTTGGCACGACCTCCCCCATGCCTGTTTCAGACGCGATCCTTGACGCCGCCAAGGCGAATGATCACTCAGCGTTCGACATGCTCACTCAGTGGGGATTTAGTAAGCGACACCAATTTGGCGGTAACCGCAGCTCAGGAATTTGGATGATTGGCAATACGCTCAGGCTGTATGAGCAGTCAAGGCCCGACGTTTTGTTCCATGACATGCGAGCCTGCAACGACTACCAATCAGGCATTGAACAAGCGAGCCGAGTGACGTGTCCTGCTCTACTCCTGTTGGGTGCTGAAGACAGACTTACCCCCGTCCGCAGCACGCAAGCGCTTCAGTCAGCGCTAACCTCAGCCAAGGTTGAGGTACTCCCCGGATCGGGCCATACGATCATGGTTGAGTCGCCTAACGCCATGCTCGACGCGCTACATCAAGTGCTCTAATTCAACAGCACAAAACATGTGCTTAAAACTGGGTATCGGCAATGGTTGTGCGGTGCAATAACCGATCGTGACCGTCGTAACCCCCAGTGGCCGCGTGTAATAACGATCGGTTATCCCACATCACCACCATGCCCGCCTCCCAACGATGTTTATAAATAAACTCGGTCTGGGTCTGGTGAGCGTAGAGCGACATCAGTAGCGCCTCGCTCTCTTCACGCGCCACCCCCTCAAATCCGGTGATGTAGGCGGCAGAAGAAAACAGGGCTTTGCTGCCATTCTCCCGATGCGTTCGAATCAATGGATGTGAATACGACTCACGTGCTCGCTCGCTGGGAAGGATTTTCATACTGCGTCCGAGCGCTTGGTCATCTTCACCATAGGCACCATCTGGCGCATAGCCGAGCGCTGCAGAGTGAATCGCCACGAGATCCTCGACCTGATCTCTCAAGTCGTCGGGCAATTGCTGGTAAGCCATGCACTGATCCGCAAACAATGTTTCCCCTCCAATCGGTGGAATGGTAATCCCATACAACACCGTACCAGCGGGCGGCACGCCTAAAAAACTCCAATCACTGTGGAATATCTCAGCAAAAATTGCGGTCTTCTCATGGGCGTCTCGCTGCACCGCAGCCACTTTGGGATGCTCGTTGATATGACCAAAAAAAGGGTCTTCTCCAATCTCGCCAAACTGCTCACTAAACGCAACCAGTTGTGATGGCGTCAGCTGCTGTTTCGGAAAAATGAGTACCTTGTGCTCAAGCCACTGCGCACGCAGCTCGGCAATTAAGTCTGAGGAGAGTGGCTCATGCAACCTCACGCCATCAATGGTGGCACCGCAACTGGCACCCGAGGGGGTAGTGGTAAATCCCATTGCCGAGCCTCCTGACGCGTATTGGGTCACAGTATCGATCTGACAGTCAGACCCCGTTCACAGCAGATCCACTGAATGGTTCCACCAAGCCAAATCGGAGTAAGCGCGCAGATCTAGCTCATGAGTCCACACCGAGCGATGCTGTTGGGCTAAATGAAAGTACGTCTCAGCGATTTTTTCGGGCAACAACAAACCGTCGTGCTCTTTGCCACGCGTATTTCTCAGCGCTGTAAACGCCTCCTCGCCGAGCATTTTACCCAGCGTATCGGGCGCGTCGACCGCACCATCGACAACGATGTGCGCAACGTGAATGCCTTGTGACGCGTATTCAGCATTTAAGGTTTGGCACAGCAATCTGCGCCCCGCCATCGCAGCCGCGTGCGAGTGCTGGCCTGCGTTGCCCCGCATGGCTGAGGTCGCAGACGTCACCAAGAGGGTGCCCTTGCCCCGGGCTGCCATCAATGGCACCAGGACCTTAGCCAATCGGAATAGTCCAAAACACGCAATTTGCCAGCCCAACTCAAAGGTTTTGAGTGATGTTTTTTCCAGCGATCGATTCCCAATTTGCGCGCCCAAGTTATAGACCATCGTGTCAATCGGCCCCACCTGCTCCACGTCACTGACTAATTGCTCCAGGGCACCCGGTTCGGCGGCGTTAGTGAGATAGCCGCTGACCGATAGCCCCTCGTCTTCGAACGACCGAGACATGGCCGCTAGTCCTGCTGCATCACTCCGACGACACAAAGCGGCGTGGTAGCCCTCTCGAGCAAACTTACGACCCACCGTGCCGCCAATACCCGCTCCCGCGCCTATCACCAAACAAACCGGCTTCACGATTGCCACCACTTCATTGCCACCCCTCTACTCAATGCCTCACCGTACCCTGGCTTATCAGTTGTTCTATCTCGCTCTCACCGTAGCCTAGCGCAGCCAGGATATCTCGACCATGCTCCCCCAGCTGCGGGGCGGGCCGTGACACCGCTGCCGGCGTGCGCTCGAACTGCGCGGGGTGCCGTGCCTGACGAACCTCGCCGAACCCTTCAAACTGCAGCCGCTCGACGGAATGATTGGTCTTCACCTGCTCATGATCGAGCAGCTCCGACCGGTCAATGATGGGCGCGCAGGGCACTTCTTCCGCATCGAACCGAGCCAAAATCTCGTCGCTGGCCCATTTTTTAATCTCCTCCGCCATAATCGCCTTGCGCTCAACGTTGTGCGTCATGCGATCGGTCGCATCTTTAAAGTGCGGGTGCTCGATCAAATCCTCCCGCTGTATCGCACGGCACAACCCCGCCCATTCGCTATCGGAGATCGCACCCGCAGTGATAAAACGGTCTTGAGTTTCAAAGACAAGATCCATCGCCCCCTGATACGGCGTCACATCGAATTCTTTCTCGGCGAAGGTTAAGCCCGCCATCGCCTCAGGCCAAAAAAAGCTCAGCATCGCATCTAACATCGACAGGCGAACATGCTGCCCCTCACCCGTGCGTTCGCGAGCATACAGCGCAGCACTGATGGCTTGCGCCGCCGTCAACGCGGTCACTTTATCCGCTGCGATAATGCGGAACATCTGTGGTCGACCCGAAGCCCGATCCGCCTGAATGTCGGCAGCACACGACAGTGCTTGTATCACCGGATCGTAGACGCGCTTGTGAGCGTAGGGCCCCGCTTCACCGAATCCGCTAATGGAGACATAAATCAAACTGCCATTACGCTCTCTGAGAACCGGTTCCGAAAAACCCATACGCTCCATCGCGCCGGGCCGAAAATTCTGAATCAGCACGTCAGCACTTTCCACTAGCTTCATTAAAACAGCACGCCCCTCATCAGATTTTAGATTGAGCGCTATCGACCGCTTACCTCGGTTACAGGAGAAGAATGCCGGTGTAATCTCGTTGACCTTTGGCCCAATATGCCGCATCTGCTCACCGTGCAACGGCTCAACCTTCACCACGTCGGCACCCTGATCAGCCAGCATCATTGCGGCTACCGGGCCCGAGACCATACTGGTGAGGTCTAATACTTTGACATCGTTGAATGGACCCATCTTTACCACCTCAAAATTTGATTCATGTGAATATGACTAGTGAATTGAATAGCCATTAGACCGGCAGAGTGCGAGCCGCAATCCAATCACAACAGGTCATATGCAGCCGTCGCGCACCGTTTGCGGCACACCGTCTCTTATCATTAATTCTGCGCCGGTGTCATTGCGGCGGAAAGGCACTCAGCAATTCATGGAGCACCGTCACTCTGAGCTCCTGCTTATCGGCGGACGACATCTTATTTTTTAACCTGCCTTCGGCGACACCTCGCCAAACGATTTTACTCGTTCGAATATCGATCACATCAAAAACGGCAGTGCCATCTTCGTAGGTTTTAACGGAGGGCCCAGAGGAATAACCCACACTGACAGACTTGCCATAATTACTCACGCCCACTCCACCATGCATCCCCTGCTCTTGGCCTGTTATTTTCTGAGTCTGTCGCTTGGTGACGTGGTAGTTGACCCAAAAATCGGCCTTGCCCCTCGCCACTTCCCGAAATCCTCTCATCGTCAGCTCCGCATTAGCGGCCGAGCGCACTCGCTGATCACTGCTATTCTGGCGGCGATATTGGCTTTCTCTGGAGGCATGGTCGTCGTCATACCATCGATAGCCTTGATATTGCGTAAAGGTGAAGTTTTGGTCGTAATCGATCTCGTAAGTTGGCTTATCTGCGCATCCCGCAAGGGCTACTACTAAGGCAAGTACGGCGTATCGCAGCAACAAGTTGGTAGCCCCCCAGACGGAAAGTTCATCCTTTAAAAAAACCATTTTCATGATGCTGTTCACTCTCAATAATCAAATCGACATGGGTAAGCGCTCCAGTCAGCGACTGGCGCTAGTGAAACTATACTCTCCCTAGGGTGCTTTTCTAAAGACAACATCACTATTAGCAGCAAGCCAGGTGACTACGGCAAACGCCGCAACATTTTGATCCAGCGAGGCCGCATCTAGTTTATCCACCGTATCATCCGCCGTATGGTGCAGATCGAAATAATCGCGACCGTCTTGGTGCAACCGCAACGTCGGAACCCCCGCTGAAACCAGCGGCATCAGGTCAGGACCACCACCCGGCTGCTTAGTGCTTCCCGGCGCAATACCCAGCGGCGCCAAAAGGTCTGCCATGTGGGCCACTAATTGATCCCCCGCGTCTGTTTGACTGTCGGCGGTGAGCTTCCAAACCCGCCCGCCCCCAAAATCACTCTCGGAGCCAATAACATGGTTTGCCAGCTCGCCCCGGTGTTGATCACGATACGCCAGTGCTCCTAATAATCCGACTTCTTCTGCGCCCCACAGTACTAGTCGGATAGTTCGGCGAGGCACTAGGCCCGCTTCTTTGATCAATGCCATCGCTGCCATGGTAATCCCAACCCCGGCACCATCATCCACCGCACCGGTTCCAAGATCCCAGCTATCGAGATGGGCGCCAATGACCACAACCTCCTCGGGCGCAGTATGTCCTCGAATCTCCGCAATGACATTGGCCGATTGAGCAGTTGGGATCAGCGATGTTTCAAGGAGAAGCTTCACCACCAACCCGCCACCGTCTGCCAGTATCCGTTCAACTTGATCGGCGTCGGGATTCGATAACGCGAGCGCAGGAATTTGCGGGGCATTCTCTGTGTAACGAAGCGATCCCGTATGCGGAAGTCTGTGGCTGTCGGTGCCAATTGATCGCAATAGATAGGCTAACGCGCCTTTCTCTGCCGCAATACTGGGTCCTGCAGTGCGGACCGGATTGAAATAGCCATAGGAAGAGCCATCTTGGGTACGCTGCATCGTGTGGCCCACGTAGACAATTTTGTCCGCTACCTCCTCTCGGGGCGCAGCCCTCAGCGCAGCTAATGACTCGAACAACACGACTTCACCTGTTAACCCAGCCGCAGAGGTCGACACTGACCCGCCAAGCGCGGTCACAGCCAGTGGCTGTGGGAATGGCATGACCACCTCGGCGTGCTCCGAGTGGCGCTGCCATGCGCTAAGCTCGAAGCCCTCTGTGCGGATTGGCTGCAAGTCTAAGTCCGCCAATATTGATACCGCCCACTCTCTCGCACGCGCTTCTGCCGCACTGCCTGCGAGCCGCGGGCCGACTTCTGTTGTCAATGAGGTCACTATCGCCATCGCCCGACTCCCCGACACCGCTCTGTCGCGCAGTAACGCCGCATGAGCAAGGCTGTCACGAAGCGCTGCATTATCAATCGCACCGTTCTCGGCAGAGGTGCTAGGGCTCAACGCACTGACCACTCCCGCTAACACCAAGGCACATAGCACCGAGCTGACGGCCGTTTGCCAGCGACGACTGTTACTCAACCGATGGCTGGCTGAGCGATTCATGCTGATTCGAGCAGTTCGCTGCGAGCGGCAAGCCAGGCTTTGGCTGCCTTGGTCTGCGCCGTGGTGGCAGACATGACCCCCATCGACACATTGGTTTCGCCCTGTAGGCCCAGAGCCGCAATTTGCTCGTAAAACCAGTACTGGGTTGCAAAGGCGCTGATGGTGCGAACGACTTTGATTCGGTTAAGAAAGCCAAGACCACGCGGCAAAAGCGAGAGTTGGTCTTCAAAACGGGGCAATTCCTCGAGGCCTGAGAGCAGCTTTGCAGGAGCGTCAGTGACCACGCACAGGGGCCTGCCTATACCGATCATATCGGCGCAACCCGTCTCGAGAGCCATGTTCATCGCGTCCAAGCGCCGGAGCCCACCTGTGACCATTAAGGGAATGGATACCTCACGCCGCATCGCTTCGGCAAAGTCGACAAAGTAGGCCTCCCGAGCGCGTGTCGAAGATGCCACTGCCTGCTCTTCCACTGGCTCCATGCCCTCTAGATTAAGCAACCGTGGCTGCTCGTAAGTGCCCCCTGAGATCTCAATCAGATCGACCGATGCGGCCTGCAACCACTTAGCCACCTGCAAACTCTCCGAAAAATCAAAGCCGCCTTTTTGAAAATCGGCGCTGTTGAGTTTTACTGAGATCGGAATGCTGGGGCCGATTGCAGCGCGCACTCTCGACACGCATGAGAGTAACAGTCGTGCTCTATTTTCCAAGGACCCACCCCATTGATCCTTGCGTTGATTGCTCCGCGGACTGAGAAACTGTGAGAGCAAGTAGCCATGCGCCGCATGCAGTTGCACCCCGGTAAACCCCGCCTCGATCACGACCTTCGCACAACGGGCAAAGCCCTCGATCACCGACTCGATGTCTGTTTCCGTCATCGGTATTGGCTCGCCAAATTGACCACCGGGCAGACCCAACTTAATCGCAGATGGCGCTTTGGGATGCGCATTAACGATTTTTTGACATTGTCTTCCCGCATGGCTGATTTGCGCCCAAAAGTGATTGCCCGCGCGCGTGCCGGCAGCTGCCCAAGCGGCCAGTGCCTTTTGCATCCTCTCTGTGGGCTCATCATCCACCACGACATTGCCAGGGCGCTCAAGGTGTAATGCATCTATTTGAACATTGCCCGATAACAACAGTCCGGCACCCCCGTCACTCCACAGCCCGTAGAGTTGGTTCAATGCCTCACTGGGTCGCCCGTAAGGGTCAGCCAGCCCTTCCGTCATGGCGGCCTTACAAATACGATTCGTGATCCTCGCA
>CAJWWJ010000027.1 GCA_913048575.1 uncultured Halieaceae bacterium | reverse complement strand
GGTTGCATTTCGGTCCTATTGGCAACCGATGTTGATCCTCACCGCCGTCCCGTTTGGTTTGATGGGCGCTATATTCGGACACATGATTCTGGGCTGGCAGGTCAGTCTGTTTTCCATCATGGGCGTGACTGCTTGTGCCGGCGTTGTTGTGAACGACAATCTGGTTTTGATTGATCGTATCAATCGGCTCAGAGGGGAGGGGCAAGAGGTGGTTAGTGCCTTGCTGCAGGCTGGTGAGGACCGCTTTCGTCCCATCATATTGACGTCTTTGACGACTTTTGTGGGCCTGCTTCCGATCATGTCAGAAACCAGCGTTCAGGCACAGTTTCTGATTCCTATGGTGACGTCATTGTCCTTCGGTGTGCTGTTCGCCACAGGTGTTACGCTAATACTGGTCCCTGCGCTGTACCTGATCGCGGAGGATCTGAGCGCCTTCAAATCTCGCTTTTTGGATCGCTATCAACGCCACCAGGGGGAAACCCCCAGCCCTTCGTAGGCCAAGGGCCTGTCGTGGTGTGACCTTCGCCAGACACCCCGGTGACGGATTATCGCATCAGAGCGGCTGTGGGCCGGCGGCAATAATGGCGTCACTGACATCAAACTTTTTGATGTTCTCTGTAAAGAGCGTCGCTAATTGATGGGCCTGTTCTTCATAGGCACCATCGTTCTTCCAGCCCGCTTTTGGGTTCGTGTATTGCGGATCAACGCCCGGTATGTGGGTGGGATAATAAAGATTGAGGTTATCGATGTGCCGAGTCTCGGTGCCAATCAGTGAGCCTTCTTGCGCTGCCTTGACCACTGCGCGGGTAACGGGGATGGGAAAGCGTGCTCCACTTCCGCCAGGTGCGCCAGATCCTCCGGCCCATCCGGTATTGATCAAGTAAACTTGACTGCCAAAATCTTCAATGCGCTTGATTAGCAGCTCGGCGTAGTCGCCTGCCGGTCTTGGCATGAAAGGTGCGCCAAAACAGGTCGAAAACGTGGGGTTGATACCAGCCTCTGCGCCCACTTCGGTAGAACCCACTCGGGCTGTATAACCAGAGAGAAAGTGAAAAGCCGCTGCCTCTTTGGATAAGATCGAAACGGGAGGTAAGACACCAAATACGTCACAGGTTAGAAAAATGACGCAACCGGGTTCTCCGCCCGCATTACTGGATGAGCGTTTTTGAACATGCTCAAGGGGGTAGCAGCAGCGACCATTTTCGGTCAGCTTGGTATCGCAGTAGTCGGCATGTCCTTGCTCGTCGAGCACCACGTTTTCTATGATCGCACCGGTACGGATCGCATCCCAAATAACGGGCTCATTTTTTTGACTTAAATCAATGGTTTTCGCGTAACAACCGCCTTCAATATTAAAGACTGACCCCTTAGACCAGCCATGTTCGTCATCGCCGATGAGGTAACGATTGGGGTCTGCTGACAGCGTCGTTTTGCCGGTACCCGAGAGGCCAAAAAATAGGGTGGTATCGCCGGCCTCGCCAATATTGGCGGAACAGTGCATGGGCATGACGTCCTTTTCTGGCAGTAAGAAATTCTGCACTGAGAACATCGCTTTTTTCATTTCTCCGGCGTAGCGCATACCGGCGATGAGGACTTTACGTTGTCCAAAATGAATGATTACGGTGCCGTCAGAGTGCGTGCCGTCGCGCTCAGGATCACAGACAAAGTCGGCGACATTGAGTATTTTCCATTCGGGTTTATGCGATGGGTTGTAGGTTTCAGGCTGGATGAACATGTTGCGACCAAACAAGGATTGCCAAGCGGTAGCAGTAATCACTTTGACCGGGAGGTAGTGATCACTGTGCGCTCCAACATGCATGTATTGCACCCAGGTCTCGGACTGACTGGCGTGGGATTTAACGCGTTCCCAAAGCGCGTCAAAACGATCTGGGTCAAACGGTCGGTTAACGCCCCCCCAGTCGATCGCCTCCTCGCTGGAGGGCTCTTTAACGACAAAGCGATCTGCTGGCGATCGACCGGTGCGGAGTCCGGTTTCGATTCGCAACGCGCCGGTGTCAGATAAAATGCCCTCACCCCGTTCAAGTGCCATTTCAATCAGTGCAGCAGGCAATAGTTCGGTGTGAGTTTCAGGAGGAGTGGGGACTGCGTCGGTCATTTTGGGTTCCGTGATGCATGCATAATGGCAATGGGTTTGTGTGAGTGGCTCGTCGTTCCGCTATTGGTTCGTTCGTGGTTCATTCGTCAGGTGTTAATGAAGCGTCCTGGCCTCGCCGCCAGTCGACTCACTGTTGCTAACGGCGGTATCCATCACCTCTGGGCCGAACCGATATGATGTACCGCATAGTTCACAAGTCAACGTGATCTCACCTTGTTCAGCGAGAATGTCCGCTTTTTCTGATTCCGGTAATAAGGCAATGGTATTGGCACTTCGCTCACGACTACACCGACATTTAAACAAAATCGGGGTGGGTGGGTACAGCGTTACGGTTTCCTCATGATAAAGCTTGAATAGTAGCGTCTCTGAAGGTAGGTCCAGCAACTCAGCCGAGCTGATGGTTTCAGCCAGCGTGCAGAGGTGGTGCCACTGTTCTTCACGCGCAGTCCCTTCGGATAGCTGTGCGGGGAGCTGTTGCAACATCAAGCCAGAGCTGGTTTGGCCGTCACTGGCAAGCCAAAATCTGGCCCCCAATTGTTCACTCTGAGCAAAATAGGCCTCTAGGACCTCGGCGAGAGAGCCCTTTTCCAAGGCGACGATCCCTTGATACCGTTGTCCTTGTTCTCGTTCTATCGTCAGCGCTAGCTGCCCGCCCTCTAGCAACGACATGGGGTCGGTGCTCTCTTGTTGAATGTCACCTTGGGCAATGCCGCGAATATGGCCTTCGCTCGAACACTCCACCATCGCAAGAGTAATCGCTTGGCTACTTCTTGCTTGCAGAATGATCCTGCCTTCATATTTTAAATTGTTGCTGATTAGTACGGCGGCGGAGGCAAACTCACCGAGTAAGCGAGTGACCGTCTTGCTATAGGGTTGTTGCCCCAGCATTTCCACTAGGGCTGAGCTTAGCTTGACGGTCTCTCCACGCACATCAATGCCGTCAAATAGGAAGCGGAGGCTAGTATCGTTGAGCATTTTCATGGGGCCGCAGTGTACCATTGGGAACACACAGCATAACTGGGTGTCAGCCGCATCCCAATCGGATTACTGTATGTCTGCCATTTATTTATCAGAGTCTCATCACCTCGATGCCGATGCCCGAGAGCGGGCCCTGCAGGCGCTGCATGACTACCTGTCAAAGAACTTACGTGCGAACGTGATAAGGCATGACGCCGAACTCGTATTCAGTGGAACGGGCTATTCAGGCACCGTCTCGTTAGACGAAGAAAAAGTTCACGGTGAGTTGAAACTGGGCCTCCTGATGAGGCCGATGAAGGGCACTATTACACGGGAAATAAAAGCGGTATTGGCGACCTACCTCGAGGGCAACTAAGCCCTCTAGGTAAGGGGTTTTAATTGCTGAGTGCTTTCACTCTCGCGTTCAAACGGCTTTTATGCCGCGCCGCCTTATTCTTTTTGATGATGCCCCGATTCGCCATTCGGTCAATCACAGGGACCGCTGAGTCGTAGGCTGCTTGCGCTTCTTGCGCATTGTCGGCATCGATTGCCGCGACGACTTGCTTAATTTTGGTGCGAACCAACGATCTCAAGCCGGCGTTATGTGCCCGACGCTTGTCATTTTGTCGAGCACGCTTTTGTGCTTGGGGGGAATTAGCCACCAGTAATCTCCAAGGGACTATCAAACGGGCGCGAATGATCAGAGATACACGATTCAATGTCAACTAGCAGGATCACGACAACGCGGCTAATAGGGCTTATTAACTGTTTACCACCCTAACCCGATCAGTAACCAGCCCAGCGCCGCAAAAGCGACCGAAGAGCCCGCCTGGTCTAAGCGAAACAGGGCGTAGCCATAGCTGATGGGGGGTAACAATAGAGTAACCATCCCCCAAGTAAATTCTGCGCGCCAGGATGTAATCATGAGCAGCACCCAGCTGACTAGCAAGCACGCGGCCCCTAGGGTCATTAAAAACGAACTTGAAGCTTCCATTTGTCCTCTCTGAAGGGTAGGTTGCGATGCGCCGCGAAGGGTACCAGAAAGCCGCAAGCAAGGGCACAATGACGTGGTGCTTGATCACAGGAATCGCATGACAGAGATCGAACCGCTGCACGACGATGATCCCTTCGCAGAGATCAGGCCTTATTCCAACCGTGAGGCCCCGGATATCCTGCGCCGATTGGCCCTCGATGCTGAGCTGATAGAGACCCTTGCCCAGTGGCGGCTGTCTCGGTTTAACCGTATTTGGCCTACCTTCGCCCAAGCGCTCGCGAGACTGTGGTTACAGAGGACCGTGCGTCGGTTGTCGTCAGTCGAAGATCTCCAAAACCTCATCGCGCCAGCCTTGTCGCGCATGATCAAAAAAACGTCCCGGTTCTCGGTCAGCGGTATTGAGCATCTCGACCTGACGCAGGCCCGAGTGTATCTGAGTAATCACCGCGATATTATTCTCGATGCTGCGTATGCGAATTACGCGTTGCATCGCATGGGGGCGCTGACGATGTCGCTTGCGATCGGCGACAACTTACTGTCTAAACAGTGGGTGGCCGACTTAATGCGTCTCAATAAAAGCTTTGTGGTGAAGCGAAATCTCGGCGGCCCTAGAGCGTTATTAGCGGCGACTAAGCTATTAGCGAGATTCATACGGCAGTCTGTCACCCAAGACCACAACCCCATTTGGATCGCGCAGCGCGAGGGGCGGGCAAAGGATGGCTGTGATGTGACAGAACCCGCGGTGATCAAAATGCTGACGCTGTCTCGGCGTCCGAATGAAACACGAGAGTCAGTGTTGAAAAGCCTCAATATTGTGCCGCTGGTTATCGCTTACGAGCTGGATCCCTGCGATGTATTAAAAGCAGCCGAGCTGTCTGCTGGGGCGACCTATACCAAGGCTGAATTTGAGGATGTGGCATCAATGTCCCTCGGAATTATGGGCCAAAAAGGCTGCGTACATCTGCATTTTGGAGATCCGCTTGACCCTGAGCTAGACGTCGCCGGTGTTGTGAGTGCTATTGATCAGCAGATGGTCGCCTACTATCGTTTGTATCGAACCAACGTCTGGGCTTGGGAGTGGCTTCATGGCCAGAAGGTGCCCGATTTTGTGACCTCTCATGAGGGGGACATTTCCGAGTCGGCGTTCCGGTTGCGGATAGAAGCCGCCCCGATGCAATACCGAGACCAAATATTGTCAATGTACGCCAACCCAGTCAGTCGCTTATTAAGCGAAACGGTCGCCACAGAGGGCGCTTAATGTGATCGATGAGGCGCTACAGGACGAGATCCGCGTGGCTTATCAGACGCTCACTGAAGCGCTGAAACTCAACCCGCGTTGGGGGCAGCGTCAAATGATCGCTGAGGTAGCTAATGCTTTGGGAGATCCCGAGGCTGACCCACCCATTGCAGTAGTAGAGGCGGGGACGGGTACCGGAAAAACCGTCGCTTACTTGGTGGCTGCCTTACCAATAGCGCGTAAGCGAGGGAAAAAAGTGGTGGTTGCTTCGGCCACGATTGCGCTTCAGGAGCAGCTGCTATTTCGCGATTTACCCGATGTGATGCGCAACAGTGGTCTTGAATATGAGGCAGCCCTTGCTAAAGGGCGAGGTCGCTATATCTGTCTCTTGAAGCTCGATCACCAACTTTCTGAACAGGTCATCGATCCGGTTATCCCACTCTACCCCGACGAATTTGCCGCGCCCGACAGAGCGTTAGCAGGGCCCATTTTTGATGAGATGGTAGGGGCGTTGGGCTCAGGTCGTTGGGATGGCGACTTCGATTCTTGGCCTGGCAGTCTGGATGCGGGGGTGAAGCGATTGGTGTCGACAGAACAAAGTCAATGTATTGGTCGCCGCTGTCCGCATGTGAGCCAATGCAGTTTTTTTCGTGCCCGTGAAGGCTTGGAAAATGCCGATATTGTGGTCACTAATCATGATTTAGTCCTGTCAGATTTGCGTCTTGGTGGCGGGGTGATCCTGCCGGCACCAGAGGATTGTTTTTATATTTTTGATGAGGGGCACCAGCTGCCCAGTAAATGTTTGAATCACTTTGCGCTCCGCTTTCACAGTGGCGCCACTGTGCAGGGTTTACGAGATAGCGGGCGGTGGGTAGAGAGCTCAAGCGCTGGCTGGATCAAGCGTGGACTGGATGAGCGAATCATGCCGACGCTGACGGCACTCTTTGAAGACCTGATTGAGCGCACCCTTCAGATCTCTGAGACCTTCTGGGCATTGTTTCCTGATGAGGTGGTGGAACGAGCGGAATATCGATTGCCTCATGGCCGAGTGCCTGCTGCGTTAGCCGAGCAGGCTGCCCTGTTTTTGGCGCAATGGGAGAAGTTGCACCGGGAGGCTAGTCGTCTAGAGGCAATGCTCGAAAATAGAACGAGCGAGGCGGCACTCGTGCCGGAGGCGCAAGGCGAGCCCGTCAGTGATCCCGATCTCGACTTGATTAATGCCCAAGGGATGGTGGCTCGCGCGGAACAACAAGTCGCGGTATGGAAAGCATTCGCTCAAGCGCCTAATACAGAGCAGCCTGGTGACGGCTGGGCGCGGTGGTGTCTGCATCGGGGCAATGTGCAATCGATAGAGTGTCAGGCCAGCCCAATACTGCCGGGAGAGCTCTTGAAGCACTCGCTCTGGGACCGGGTTGCTGGGGCGGTAGTGACGTCGGCAACCTTGGCCGCACTGGGTACTTTTGATCGCTTTAGAGAGCGGTCTGGGATACCGAGCTCTGCGAGATGGAAGCAAGTGGCGAGCCCCTTTGATCCCAAAAAAGCCATATTCTCGGTGCCGGCCATGACCACTGAGCCGAGCCAAGCAGACGCCCATACCGAGGAGCTCATCGCATTGATACCGGGGCTCATACGAGACGATTTCGGCGTCTTGCTGTTGTTCACGTCACGTCGTCAACTGGAGGCGGTATTGGCGGGTATCGCCACTAACATCTCGCATCACCGATTGGTGCAAGACCAGTTGAGTAAAAATGCTCTGCTGACGGAGCATCGTCGTAACATCGATAGGGGCGAGCCTTCGGCGATATTTGGATTGGCGAGTTTTTTTGAAGGCATAGACTTACCGGGCGACTACTGCCGACATGTGGTGATTGCTAAGTTGCCCTTCGCCGTGCCTGACGACCCGATTTCTTCGGCGCACGCGGAACTACTCGATGCACAGGGTCGGGATCCCTTCATGGAAATCAATGTCCCGGATGCCGCACAGAAGTTGATTCAAGCGAGCGGCAGATTGCAACGTACTGAGGACGATGAAGGTCGCATTACGTTGCTTGACAAGCGCTTATTGAGTCGCCGTTATGGGCGAGTGATGTTGGATACACTGCCCGCCTTCACCTTTGAATTGGCAGGCAGAGCGTCACGGTAAACGGGGGGATTTTAAAAATGGCGTTACCCTCAGATGAGGTCGCGCGTAGTGAGATTGCAGCGCAACTGATTGAGCTGGAGGCTGGCTTAAGGCAATTGGGTTTGTGGTCTGATGAAGTGCGCTCACCGGAATCCTTGGTATCGGACCAACCCTTTGCTGTCGATGTGCTTGAGATGGAGCAATGGTTGCAGTATGTGTTTTTACCCACCCTGTATAGCCTATTACAACAGGATGCTCCCATGCCTGAGCAATGTGCTATCGCGCCTATGGCTGAAGAAACACTGGGTAAGAAGCCCATTGCTTGTAGAGCACTGATCGCCACGCTACGTGATCTTGATCGTCTTATTACAGAGACGCACTAACGCACCAAGACACTAATGCACTGGCGCACTAATCCGAATTAACAGGCAAAAAAAACCCCAGACACCTCTGGGGTCTTGATCAAGCAGCGATGGTTAGAACTGAACGCGTTTGGTAAAGCCGCCATCAACCACCACATTGGTGCCTGTTGTCCAAGCCGAGCGCGGGCTTGCTAAGAAAGCCACGGTGTCCGCTATTTCATAATTGTCGCCCATTCGTCCCATGGGAATATTGGCAACGGTCGCATCATAAAAATCCGTCATATGCGTTTTGATTTGCTCCCAAGCGCCGCCCTCAAAATAAACCGGTCCGGGACTCACAGAATTCACGCGGATACCGGATCCTGCGAGGGCTTGCGCTAAGTTGCTCGCATAATTGAGCAGTCCGGCTTTGATCGCGCCGTAAGGACTGGGGCCAGCGAAGGCTTCCACCGCCGCAGTGGTTGAAATCACCACAATGGCGCCTGCATCGGATTTTTCGAGATAGGGCTGGGTTAATTCTACGCCGCGCCACGTTCCCATCATGTCTGATTCAAAGTTGGCGCGCCAGCCCGCCTCGCCATTATCAGCGCCACCCGCAGAGACGTTGGGAACAAAGATATCGATGCCACCTAGCGTATCAGCACAGGCGCTGACCCACGCTTCCAGTGAGGCCGCGTCCGTAACGTCTACGACGCTTCCGCAAGCCTTGACGCCTTTACTGGTCAGTGAAGCGACCGTTTCATCAACCTCGGCCTGGTTGCGCGCACAGACGCCGACGTGGCATCCCTCATCCGCCAACGTTTCTGCAATGGCGCGACCAATGCCTTTGGTGGACCCAGTAATCAGAGCAACCTTATCTTTTAGTTGTAAATCCATTGTGTTTCTCCTTGGTAGTTAATGTCGTTATGCGGGACCGACTGAGGCGATCTTGTCTGCATCGAGGGCCATGAATTCCTGAAGCGCTTCACCCTTTGAGCACACCCAGGTTTCTAATGCGGTGACGCGCTTAAAGAAATGCCCCACGATGTATTCATCGGTGGTGGCGATGCCACCATGTAGCTGGATGGCCTCTTGCGTCACTTTTCTGCCTACAGCGGCCGATTTCACTTTGGCCGCGCGCGCAAAACGCCCTCGATCCCAGGCGTTGCGGTCCGCCGCGTCACAGGCGGCGTAGACGAGAGAGCGAGTGAGTTCTGTTTGGATGAGCATATTAGCCATACGATGCTGCAACGCTTGAAACGAGGCGAGTGGTTGCCCAAATTGCTCGCGCTGTTTGGTGTAATCCACAGTCGTATCTAGCGCTGCCTGTGCTGCGCCTAGCGTTTCTGCGCTACTGACTACCATGGCGCACTCACGAAAGGCCGACAGCGCTTCTGCCGCCGCATCTCCCATCAGTAATATTTGGTCGTCGTTAATGGGGAGGTCAAAATGGCAATTAGCGCCTCCTTTTCCGTCATGCGTCGGAAAGGTCTCGCAGCTCAGGCCTGCTGCATCTTTTGCCACCAGCACCCAGGCGAGCCCGTTGCAGCTGTCAGCCAACACAGCAAAGTGCGTGGCGGATGCGCCGGCACTGATCCAGTATTTTTTCCCCTGCAAGTGCCAGCCAGATTCTGTTTGCGACAAGGTGGATGAGGGGGAAAGTCGGCTCTCCGCCGTCGGCTCATCAATGGCCGCTATGGCAATCAGATCGCCGGTGATGACGTCGGGTACGAGCGCGGCGGCTTGCTCACTCCGCATCAAAACTGAGCTCGCGACGGTGAGCGTATCGATTAAGGGTTCCGTGACGAGATATTGACCGCACAGCTCAGCAAGAATGGCGATTTCGCGTAGGCCAAAGTTCAGGCCGTCCATTGACTCTGGAAAGGGCATTGCCAGCCAACCCATCTCGGCAAATGCCTGCCATTTCTGTGGCAGGTTATAAATACCTTTGGCGATCTGATCACGGCGTTGATTAAAATCGGCGTTGTCACGCAAATATCGATCAGCGGTATCCCACAGCATTGTTTGTTCTTCGGTCATTGTCACGCTAGTACCTCAGAGCCCAAGCACGTGTTTCGCGATGATGCTGCGTTGAATTTCTGCTGTGCCGCCATAAATCGTGGTTGCGCGGCTGTTGATATATTCCGCCATGGTGGTCACTGATTCGCTGGCGGCAGCTGTGCTGCCATTGTAAGACGGCGCCAAAACTTCGCTTTGCCAAGGTATCGCGCTCTGGCCGGCGGCTTCAATGAGCAGCTCTGCACAGCATTGCCCCAACTCGGTCCCCGACACTTTGACCAACGATGAAAGCGCGCCCGGATTATCTCCGGCAGTCAGGCTACCCTTAATACGCAGCTCGGTTTGTTCCAGTGCCATAACGTCAATCTGTGCCTCAGCAACGCGGTAGGCAAACGTGGGGTCGGCTGTCCCCCGACATGTCTCACTCGACATCATCTGCTGCACTTTGCTGAGTTGCTTCTTCAGGTCGATCGTAAAGTGTTGGCCGCCGCGCTCAAATTCGAGCAGCGATTTGGCGACAGTCCAGCCCTGATTTTCTTGTCCCAGTAGATTGGCGGAGGGAACTCGCACGTCCTCAAAGAAAACCTGACATTGTTCTATTTCACCATCGAGACTGGTGAAGGGTTTCACCGTAATGCCCGGCGTCGCCATATCGATCAACAAAAAACTGATGCCAGCTTGGGGTTTGACGGCCTTATCAGTGCGGACCAGACAAAAAATCCAGTCCGAGTAATGAGCCATGCTGGTCCAAATTTTGGTGCCATTGACGATAAAATCGTCGCCGTCATGGTCTGCCGTGGTTTTGAGAGAGGCCAGGTCTGATCCAGATCCGGGCTCGGAATAGCCCTGACACCAGACGTTTTCGCCCGAGATAATGCCGGGCAAAAAACGCTCTTTCTGGCTTGGCGTCCCAAAGTGCATCAGCATTGGTCCCAGCATTTGAATCCCCATCATCACTGGAGTGGGGGCATTAGCTTGCCGACATTCCTCCTGAAAAATATAGCGCTGCTGAATATCCCAGCCTGTGCCGCCGTACTCTAAAGGCCAATCGGGTGCTCCCCATCCGCGCTGGTGCAGAATGGATTGCCACTGCCGCCCTGCTTCGAAGTCTGAGAAGACGCTGGTGGTGCGTTTGCCCGCCCGAATCAATTCTGGTGTCAGTGCTTCACTTAAAAAATCTCTGACAGCAATGCGAAAGGCGTCAGAATCCGTTGGTAATGGGCTGGAAGCGTTCACGTTAGGTCCTCTGCTGAGATTAGATTGGTTAAGGATACACCTTGATTGCTGAATTACCCGTGCGCCAAGGGCACAGGCTAAGCACTCGAGGGTGTTTGTCGGGCACCGATAACTATATAGTAGGGGTTACTGTTAAAACAAACCAGCCTGCTTGTTTATCCCCTTAGCGTTTGCGGTTTGCGATCGTGGACTGGCCGCCAGCCAGCGGGTATTTTTATCCATTCAGAATGAGGTAGGACATGCTCAACCCCAGCGAAAAAAGCACTCAGATATTGGCTCAGTTGAAAGCGTTTATGTCTGAGCACATTTATCCTAATGAAGTGCCCTATCGCACTGCTTTGCATGAGGCGGAGGATCGTTTTGCGTCGATGCCGCTAATGGATACGCTAAAGGGCAAGGCCAAGGCTGCGGGGTTGTGGAATCTCTTTGTGCCGCCTGAATTTGCCGAATACAGCGATCACGGCGGCATGAGCTTTTTAGATTACGCCCCGCTGGCTGAGGAAATGGGGCGGGTAATCTGGTCGCCAGAAGTCTTTAACTGCAACGCGCCAGACACGGGCAATATGGAAGTGTTCATGAAGTTTGGCACCGAAGCGCAAAAGCGTGCTTGGTTAGAGCCGCTGTTAGCGGGCGATATCCGTTCCTCCTACGCGATGACGGAGCCACAGGTCGCCTCAAGCGACGCCACTAATATTGAGCTTCAGATTCGTCGCGACGGTGACGAGTGGGTGCTCAATGGTCACAAGTGGTTCATTACCGGTGCCCCTTACGAGCGCTGCAAAATCTTCATCGTCATGGGTAAGAGTGACCCGGACAATGCCAATCGTCACCTGCAGCAGTCGCAGATTCTGGTGCCAAAAGAGACGCCAGGGGTGGATATTTTGCGTCCTCTGACGACGCTGGGTTATGACGATGCGCCCATTGGCCACGCAGAGGTCACCTTTACGGATGTGCGGGTGCCCGTCGACAATTTGTTACTCGGGGAAGGCAGAGGGTTCGATATTGCACAAAGTCGGCTGGCGCCGGGCAGAATGCACCATTGCATGAGGCTGATTGGCGCGGGACAGCGGTCTTTGGAGCTGGCTTGCCAGCGGGTTGAAACGCGTCAGACGTTTGGTAAAAAACTGAGTGAGCACCAATCGATTCGAGAAAATATTGCCCGCAGCTACGCAGAACTCGAAATGGCCCGTTTGCTGGTGCATAAGACTTGTTGGCACATTGACACCTATGGTGTGAAGCCGTCTATCGAGCTTATTTCGGCCACTAAAATTACCATCCCAAAGTTAATTCAGTATCTTATCGATCGATGCATGCAGATGTATGGAGCGGGTGGTCTTACTGAGGACTGGTGTATGGCGGAGCAGTTCAATTACGCGCGATGGTGTCGTCAAGCAGATGGTCCCGATGAGGTTCACGAGATGGCCTTGGGTAAGCGAGTCATAAAACATTACGCAGAAGCGGATTGAGAGGCTTCTAATGACGCTTCGCAGCTTGGTCGCAATCGGCGCGATACAGGATTAACAGATAGCAATCAGGGGAGACCTTAACCATGACAGATGACGAAAAGTTGGCCATTGTTGCCGAACTCTATGCGAGCACCGGCGCTGGAGATTTTGATACCGCCGAAGGGCTGCTGACCGACGACTTTTTTATCATAGAGGCTGAGGGCCTTCCTATGGCAGGCGAATATCGAGGTAAGACAGCGCTTCGAGGTCTGTACGCGCATGTTTTTGGCACCTTGAAGGTGGCCGATTTAGAGCCTGAGGGCATGTCTGTTGGGGGGGACTATGTAGTGAACCTGATCTCGTTTCGATTTGAAAACCCCGATTTGGCATCTGCTCAGCTGGCAGAGGTTTTCCGGTTCCGGGGCGACAAAGTGTGCGAGATTCGTCCCTATTACTTCGACCCTAAGCCGATCGTGGATGCGTGGGCCTATTACAGCGCCGCCGCCGACTAAGACTAACTAGCCGCTGTAGCGGCGGCGCCCTCGGGCTGGCGTGCTATCGATTTGGCGCGGGTTATGACATCCGCTGCTGGACTTGGATCTCCTGCGATGCGCTGCTAGCGCCCACGGAGGGTGATCCCCCAGCCCGATAGCTGGGGCATCAGGTCATCAGGGGGGAGACAGACCTCAGGCGTTCAAATACTTATCAATGGTTTGATGTAAGTGTCGTATTCGGCTCTCCTGATAGCTCGCTAAGATGACTTTGCCCGTGGCTGAGTTCTTCATGCCTTTTTGTACCGCCGGCAAATTCGCGTCATCTTGGTCAAAAACCGGCCCCAGTGACCCCAACGCCTCACAAGATGCAAAGGGTTCGTCCGCGGGCAGAACCGTACACAGGGCCGGGGCGGGGCGCTCGGTGCCCTCTGGGTGTCGCAGCAGGATCATGACCTCAAAAATACAGCTGTCGGGATCGTTGCCGTTTGGCAAAAACTTATAAACGATGTTGCCGCCGTAGCCTATCCATACCTGGAAGTTGGGGAACAAACTATAAAGAATGGCGTCTTGCAGCTCAGCCATCGTGGGATCATCAAACGCTTCCCCCGCGGCCTCTTCAAACATTTCGCGATTCATTTTAGCCACGTACTCTCGAGCTGATTGATCAGTGGGCATGTCGACATTGGCGTCACTGTCGGTCGCCATGCGGCCAGAGAGTTTTAAAATATCCCGCGTAATGGTCTCTTCGCTCACCTCGCTAAGATGGGGGCTTGCGACCCCCATGGGCGTGGCGGATCGGCTGACGTTATCGCCAAAAGTATCGTATTGAGAGTTTGCGTCCCCGGTGAAGGTCAGTATTTGCTTGTGTGTCTCAACTGTGTGCCAGGATTCCATGAATGCCTCGGCCCCGACTTTCCAATTACAGTTCATGACACGTTGCACATGAACTGCTTTGAAGTACTTTTCTAGAGGGAAGCGGTCAAAATGCTGTGGCAATACATCTAGATAGTCCTCAAGAGGCTGGCAATCTAAGTCAAAGTTAATGAACACGAAGCCGCCCCAAGTGGCGACCTTCACCTGCGGCAAACTCATGTCGCGATCGGCGATGTGCTCAAAGTCCCAGTCATTGGGAATGCCTTTGAACTGACCGTCTAGGTCCCAGGTCGCGCCATGGAAGGGGCATCGGAACTTGTCGACCGAGCCAGATTCATCGCGCAGACACCGTCCTCGGTGCCGACAGGAATTGATAAATCCTTTAATCTCGCCCGAGGGCGTTCGTGTGACGATCACGCTGCGGTCGATAATCCAGTAGACAAAGTGATCACCAGACTCGGGGATATCCTCTTCACGGCAGGCCATTTGCCACGTTTTAGGCCACAGTTTTTCTTTCTCTTCCTTGAAAAACTCGGGGCTGACATACCGGTCTACCGATAAGTCTTCATCGCCCATGTAAGGGTTGCTTTGGACTCTCAGGTACTCGGGAACAGTGACGGTTTCCAAGTCCAGCAGATCCTGCCAGGTCGTTCCGACAAAACGACCTCCATCGCCTTGTCTTTTTTGTTCAGCATTTGCCATCGTTTATCCCCTTAGAATCTGTGTTAACGCGACCATTGGCGGTTATCGCGTCAGTATATTGACGCCACTAATGCCCGGAGCGCCGTAGACATGGGTATAGCCGACTTGCGGTTCCCCTGCTACCTGTCGCTCACCGGCGTCGCCTCTTAATTGCATACAAATCTCATGAACTTGACGTAGACCCGACGCCCCGACGGGTTCACCATTCGCCAAACAGCCACCATCTGTGTTGACCGGCAGTCTGCCATTGATATTGGTGGCGCCGTCTGCCAGCCATTGCTCCTGCTCTCCGTGAGCACAGAAGCCGTTTTCTGCCATGTGCATGATTTCAGCGCCCACCTCTGTATCTTGTAGCTGGGCCACATCGATGTCGCTGGGACCGACGCCTGCCAGTTCAAATGCGGCGGTTGATGCTGTCACCGTGGGTGAGTCCGCAACCGCGGGCGGCTGCGATGGACTGAACACCTCAAAGCTACCGTAATTTCGTGAGCGCACGACAGCAGTTTTTAAATAGATCGGTTTGGGATGAAAGCGATGGGCAATGTCACTGCGGCAGACAACCAGCGCACAGCCACCCTCGGCAGGCGAGCAAAACATGTATTTATTGAGCGGCTCGCTGACCATCGGCGCGTTATCGATTTCTTCCCATGAGAGTGCCGTCTTTCTCCAGGCGGTCGGTGTCATAGAGCCATTGCGATAGGCTTTCTCGGCAACACGGATCAGCGTTTCGCGCGAGATACCGTGATCATGCATGTAACGCTGAATCTTCATGCCAAAATACTGGGTGGTCAGCATCAATCCGGTTTCACCATACCAATCGTCCAACCCCCAATCTTTGGGTTTGGGGTTGAAGGCGCCGCGTGCATGTTTATCGAACCCCACCACCAGGCCGACGTCGTATTGCCCACTTTTGATCGCAGAATACGCCGCATTGAGGGAGCTTCCCCCGGTCGCGCAGCCATTGGCGACGTTGGTGAATTGTAGGCCCGTCAGCCCAAGCAGATTCACCAAGCTGTCCGCGTTGCCGCCGTCTTGGCTGCCACCAAAGGCAAATTGCATGGCTTTAAAATCGGTACCCGCATCAGCAAGCGCTGACCTAACAGCTGCTGCGCCTTGCTCTAGACCTGACATGCTGGCGGTTCTTCCAAACGGGTGTAATCCAACCCCAACGATTGCTACGTCCATCAATGACTCTCCTTGGCAGCGCAGAATTGAAATGTGAGCAATTCGTCACCGTCTCCGTTTTG
>CAJWWJ010000026.1 GCA_913048575.1 uncultured Halieaceae bacterium | reverse complement strand
ATACCGTTTAGCCAGCCTATGCGCCTGCTCATAGAGTGCCCTATCTTCCAAAGTAGCGCCTGGAAATAGATTGCCCTCTGATGCCCCGTCGCGAGCCAGTACCGGCGTCTGCTCAGCAGCCGGGGCAGCTTCTGAGATTGGCGTGGGAGACGCTAGCGAGGTGAGCAAATGCGTCACCCCCTCGCCGGTGCGCGCTGACACCAGAACAACGGGCACGGCTAGAGTCGTCGAAAGACCCTCCACATCGATACTGAGTCGATGTTTTTTTAAAATGTCGCCCATGTTCGCGACAACCGTCATAGGTCGATTGTGACGGCGACATTCACGGATCACCTGAAGACAAAAGAAGAGGCTTTTCTCGAGTCTCGTTGCGTCAACCACGCACATGACGTGGCCTACCTCGGTGTCGGCCAGCGACGTTTCAAAGTGCGCTACGGCAACCCGCTCTTCGTCGGAAATGGATCGCAAAGAATACGTTCCCGGAAAATCCACCAGGTCCCAGTCTTCGACCCCCTTCATCCTGCCGACAGAAATATCGACCGTGATACCCGGGTAATTGGCAACGCGCTGATTCAACCCAGTCAAACGATTGAACAGTGCGGTCTTGCCCGAGTTGGGGGTACCAACCAACAGTGCTTTAGGCATGGGGTTCGCTTACGACCAATTGGACTAGGATGTGTTCAGCGAGTTCTTGATCCAACGAGTAAGTCGCATTGCTCACCCGATAAACACGGGGAGCACCGAAACCGGTTCTGTGCTGACAACAGACCTGCTCACCGAGGTGGAAACCAAATTCTTGAAGCCGGCCTCGATAGCGCTCAGGTAGCGCTGGGTCAAATCCTACCAGCACGCCTGACGTGTGCGTGGGAAGCGCCCAAAGGGAAATGGTGTTGGAGACTGACACTGCGCAATGGCCTCAGCATAAAAGGAGGACTATACGCTTAATGAGAACCATTGTTATGTAGATGAAAGATGCGCAACCGTGTCGATCTCGAAGATCACATCGCCGCCGGGCGCGTTCACGACCACCTCATCACCTTCCATTTTACCGACCATGGCACGCGCAATAGGCGAGTTGACTGAGATCAAATTTGCTTTGGCGTCAGCCTCATCCTCACCGACAATCCGATAGGTCACGCTGCGGTCATCGCTCACATCGATCAAAGTGACCGTCGCACCAAAAATCACCTTGCCTGATGCGGGTATGGTCGTGATATCAATAATCTGAGCATGTGAGAGCTTGTGCTCGAGCTCCTGAATCCGACCCTCGGCGAAGCTCTGCTGCTCCCGCGCAGCATGGTATTCCGCATTTTCTTTCAGATCACCATGCTCACGCGCATCTGCGATGGCTTGAGTGATCCGCGGACGATCTACCTTCTTCAATCGCTCCAGTTCATCTCGCAGGGTCTGTTCGCCCTGCACGGTCATGGGTACCCGATTCATACAGCCCTGCTCTCGTGAATACTGTCATGTAAGTCTTGTAACCGCCGAACCGTGATATCCGTCTCTTGCTCTAACGCCATACACACAGCTTCAGCCGCCGCTAAGGTGGTAGTGTAAAACACGTTGTGCTGTTCGGCACTGGCTCGGATCGAGGCAGAATCCATGATGGCGCGACGACCCTCTGTCGTATTGATGATAATCGCCGCTTCATCATTTTTGATCAAATCCACGATATGAGGTCGGCCTTCCGCCACTTTATTGACCATGCGAACCGTCAACCCAGCATCGGTCAGGGCCTTAGCGGTCCCTCCTGTTGCTGCCAGCGTAAACCCTCGCGCTACCAGCCGCCGAGCGACCTCTACCGCAGCCGCCTTGTCGACATCACGAACGCTGATCAAACACAAACCAGAGGTGGGCGGATCATCGCCCGCACCCAGCTGCGCACGAGCAAACGCTGCAGCGAAGGTATCCCCCGTGCCCATCACCTCACCTGTTGATTTCATTTCAGGGCCCAGTATGGGGTCGGTACCCGGAAATTTATTAAAGGGCAGCACAGCCTCTTTAACGCTAAAGTAAGGCGGTACGATTTCGCGCGTCACGCCCTGGCTGACCAAGCTTTGACCCGCCATACAGCGAGCGGCCACCTTCGCGAGGGAGAGACCAACCGCTTTCGAAACGAACGGCACGGTGCGAGACGCGCGAGGATTGACCTCGATCACAAATATCTCATCATCTTGCCACGCAAGCTGCACGTTCATAAGTCCGCATACGCCGAGCTCTAGCGCCATTTTACGCACCACCTCACGCATGGCTTCCTGCACGTCAACGGGCAAACTATACGGTGGCAAGGAACACGCAGAGTCTCCTGAATGAACCCCTGCCTGCTCGATATGCTGCATGATGGCACCAATCACAACCTGCTCCCCATCGCTGACCGCGTCGATATCCACCTCAATCGCTGCGCTCAAGAAACGGTCGAGTAATACCGGTGAATCTTCAGAAACCCGCACCGCATCGGTCATGTAGCGCAGGAGATCCTCCTCGCGATAGACAATTTCCATCGCTCGCCCACCCAGGACATAAGACGGCCGAACCACCAACGGGTAACCAATTGCAGAGGCAGCCTGAACAGCTTGCTCGACGCTGCGCACCGTCGTATTCGCGGGCTGCCGCAACGACAATCCCTCAATCATCTTTTGAAACCGTTCTCGATCCTCAGCGCGGTCGATTTGGTCTGGTGTTGTACCAATGATCGGTACGCCTGCCGCCTCAAGTGCCCGAGCCAACTTGAGCGGCGTCTGCCCACCGAACTGAACGATGACACCGGTAGGTTGCTCTAGTGCAACGATCTCGAGGACGTCTTCGAGTGTCACCGGCTCAAAGTATAGGCGGTCCGACGTGTCGTAATCGGTGGAGACTGTCTCGGGATTGCAGTTAACCATCACCGTCTCGTAACCGTCTTCCCGCATCGCCAGCACGGCATGAACACAGCAATAATCAAATTCGATGCCTTGACCGATGCGATTGGGGCCACCCCCTAGCACCAGAATTTTCTTTCGATCGCTTGGCGCCGCCTCACACTCCTCTTCATAGGTGGAATACATGTAAGCAGTCGAGGAGGAAAACTCGGCGGCACAGGTATCAACGCGTTTATACACCGGCCTGATGTTTAGCGACCAGCGGTGCGCTCTGACTGCCGACTCGTCCGCCGACACAAGGTCGGCAATGCGCTGGTCCGCAAACCCGCGGCGCTTGAGTGCCCACATCATCTGATAATCGATCGCTTCGAGCGACACGTCCTCAAGACGCGACTCCCATTGAACGATGTCATCAATTTGCACCAAGAACCAAGGATCAATACCTGAGTAGCCGTAGATTTCCTCCAGTTCGAAGCCAGCGCGAAACGCGTCGGCGACGTACCAGATGCGATCCGCTCCGGGGTTAGTCAGCCGATCCACCAGCTCTGATCGACTGTCCTCATCGACAACCTGCATCTGTGGCTCGAACCCCGCAGAACCCACCTCTAAACCGCGCAGGGCTTTTTGCAGTGATTCCTGAAACGTGCGGCCAATGGCCATTACCTCGCCAACTGACTTCATTTGAGTCGTTAGTCGGGGATCTGCTGTAGCGAATTTTTCGAAGGCAAAACGCGGGATTTTGGTCACCACGTAATCGAGCGCGGGCTCGAAAGAGGCGGGAGTCGCCCCTCCGGTAATGTCGTTTTTCAGTTCATCGAGTGAGTAACCTACCGCCAGTTTGGCCGCCACCTTGGCAATGGGGAAGCCCGTCGCTTTTGACGCCAGCGCAGAGGAGCGCGACACCCGAGGATTCATCTCAATCACTACGAGACGTCCCGTATCGGGACACTGACCAAACTGAACGTTGGACCCACCGGTCTCAACGCCAATCTCACGCAGCACCGCCAGCGAGGCGTCGCGCATAATTTGATATTCCTTGTCGGTCAGCGTCTGAGCAGGCGCTACCGTGATCGAGTCGCCCGTATGAACGCCCATCGCATCAAAATTTTCGATGGCACAAACGATGATGCAGTTATCGTTCTTATCCCGCACCACCTCCATTTCATACTCTTTCCATCCAATGAGTGATTCATCGATCAACAACTCGTTGGTGGGCGACAGTTCCAAACCACGACCACAAATCTCCTCAAATTCATCTCGGTTATACGCAATACCGCCGCCCGATCCACCCATGGTAAATGAGGGACGGATAATGCAAGGAAAGCCAATGTCATCGAGCACAGAGTGCGCTTCGTCCATGCTGTGCGCAATGCCTGCCCGCGGTGTTGCCAGTCCGATAGCGCGCATGGCGCGATCAAACTTTTCGCGATCTTCTGCTTTGTCGATAGCCTCTTTAGTCGCACCGATCATTTCGACGCCAAATTTTTCGAGCACACCCTCAGAGGCCAATTTGAGTGCGCAGTTGAGTGCAGTTTGCCCGCCCATCGTGGGCAACAGCGCATCGGGGCGCTCGCGTTCAATGATACGAGCCACCGTCTGCCACTCAACGGGCTCAATGTAGGTCGCATCTGCCATTGAGGGATCAGTCATGATCGTCGCAGGATTGGAATTGACTAGGATGACCCGATAGCCCTCCTCCCTGAGGGCCTTACAGGCCTGCGCACCGGAGTAGTCAAACTCGCACGCCTGACCAATCACGATGGGGCCAGCACCTAAAATCAGCACACTCTTTATATCGGACCGACGTGGCATGCTCTAGCGACCTCCCTTCATTGCCGGCCAGACTCCATCGCAACGATAAACGGACGAAACAAGTTCGCTGCATCATGCGGACCGGGGCTGGCTTCAGGGTGACCCTGAAAGCTGTAAGCTGGCACATCTGTTCGGGCGATGCCCTGCAAAGTGCCATCAAAAAGGGAACGATGAGTCACACTCAAAGACGCCGGAAAGTCTGTCTCAGAGACGGTGAAACCATGGTTTTGGCTCGTCACCATCACTGTTCCATCCGCCAAATTCTGTACCGGGTGATTTGCCCCGTGATGACCAAATTTCATTTTTTCAGTCATCGCACCACTCGCTAGCGCAAGAATTTGATGCCCAAGACAGATACCAAACAACGGCATCCGGTTCTCCATAAGAGTCTGAGCAAGGTCGATCGCATACCGGCAAGGCTCAGGATCACCGGGGCCATTGGATAGAAAAACCCCGTCTGGCGCATGTGCCATGACCTCGGCGTAAGTAGACTGAGCAGGCAATACCGTGACACGACACCCCAGGTCGACCAGGATCCGCAAAATGTTGCGCTTCACGCCAAAGTCCAAGGCAACCACGGACAAAGGCGCCTCGGCCAAGCGCTCCGAATCAGACGCCGCTGTGTCGAGTTGCCACGAGCCCTCAGTCCACTCATAAGCCGACGCCGTCGTCACCTCCTTCGCCAGGTCCATGCCTTTCAACCCGGAAAAGTCGCGCGCGTGCTGCAGCGCTTCATCTTCGTCGGCAGCAAGCCCCGTCATAATACAACCACTCTGAGCACCGCCATCGCGGAGGATGCGGGTGAGCTTGCGCGTATCGATATCAGCAATGGCCACGGTATTATGCTGTGTTAAATACTCGCTCAGATTCTGCTCCGAACGAAAATTTGAGGCTAACAAGGGGAGGTCACGCACAATTAAGCCCGCCGCTTGAATCCGACTGGACTCTTCGTCCTCACGAGTCGTTCCCGTATTACCGATATGGGGATAAGTCAGCGTCACGATCTGACGACAGTACGAAGGGTCCGTCAAAATCTCTTGATAACCCGTCATGGCGGTATTAAAAACCACCTCGCCCACGGTGGTACCCGAAGCGCCAATAGACAGGCCGCGGAAGAGCGTGCCATCTTCCAAGGCGAGGACAGCTGGTTGAGACAAACGGACCTCCCGGTCGTAGTGACCTAACGCACATTTCAGGTGCAAAATTAGGCCGGAGCAATTCACTCCTTGATCGCAAAAAGCGGACGTTGAGCGCGTGTTGGGCCAGACTGATAACCCCGCGCGGGCTGGGAGTGCAGTCTACGGGAAACGGCTAGCAGTGTCTATTTTTTGACGACACTGACCCCACATTCCGATGTCCGTTACACTGACCCGCTGCCCAGTACGGAAGACACCCAATGGCACTCATCGATCACTATTTTTCGGGCAAGACGTTTGCCATCACCGGCGCCGGTGATGGCATTGGCCGTGCCCTCGCCATCCGCCTCAATCGCGGGGCCTGCCACCTCTGGCTCTGTGATATCAATTCAGAGCGACTGGCAGAGACCTGCGCATTACTGGATCACGATCGAGCTTCTGTGGCATCACAGATTGTCGACTGCGGCAATCGAGATGCCGTCTTCAACTGGGCCGGCGATATCGCCGAACGGACGACCCAGCTTGATGGCTTAATCAACAACGCAGGTGTGGGTTACGGCGCACGATTCGCGGACTCTACTGAGGACAATTTTAAGTGGCTTATGGATATTAACTTTTGGGGTGTGGTCAACGGCACGCGCGCCCTGCTGCCGCTACTAACGCAAGCGCCTCGCGGCCATCTCGTCAATGTTTCCTCTATTTTCGGCATGGTCGGGATCCCCACGCAAAGCGCCTATAACGCTGCGAAATTTGCCGTTCGTGGTTTCAGCGAGGCTCTTCAAGCGGAGTACTTAGGGACAACCCTCTCGGTGAGCTGCGTGCACCCCGGGGGCATCCGCACTAACATTGCTCGGTCTGCACGCACCAATGGGAGCGCTGGTGTCGCCGACGCGGATGAACGCGACAAACAGTTCCAACAGATGGCGCACACCACACCAGAGCGCGCGGCAGAGATCATTCTTAAGGGCACCGCCCGCGGCAAGCGGCGAATTCTCGTCGGCTGGGATGCTTGGCTGATACAGCAATTCATCAAACTATTTCCCACGAGCTACCATTGGGTGACCGCGCGATTGGCTAAAGAGCCTCAATGACTGAATCATCCGCCGCGTACTCGCTTGCCGGCACCGATAAACTGGCCGGTAAGCCGCTATTACTGTTATTTATGGGCTTGTTCGCCACGGCTGTCGGGCAGGCTTTTGTCTTTGCAATCATGCCGCCACTCGGTCGCTCAGTCGGTCTCGATGAAGTCCGCATTACGGCCATTATTTCGACGTCCGCGTTGGTCTTCACACTCATTGCTCCGTTTTGGGGCCGCTTTTCCGACAAGGTCGGGCGCAAGCCGATCATCATTATTGGCCTGCTGGGCTATTGCATCGGATCCCTCGCGTTTGCCATCTTGTTTGCCGCGGCGGGATCTGGCTGGATTACCGGCACTGGCCTATTCCTGACTGCGCTCGTGATCCGATCGTTACAGGCGGCAACCATGTCCGCCACCAATCCCGGCTGCATGGCCTATGCCGCTGATCACACCGTAGCGCAGTATCGCACTCGAACACTTGCCCGACTCTCGAGCGCCAACAGCCTTGGCATGATCATGGGGCCCGTACTGGCCGGACTGGTAGCCGGGTTTGGATTGCTAGCACCCCTAGTGGTCGCCTCTTTTTTGTCGGGCATCGCCGCCATCGTCGTCGCATTGGGGCTCTCCAAAGGCGTGCCGCCTCGAGCACCGCAAAATCAGCCCAAGCGCATCGGTTATTTTGATGCGCGAGTCAGAATGTATTTGATCTCGGCCATCGGCGCTTTCACCGGCTTTGCTATGGTGCAGCAAACGCTCGCCTTCAGATTGCAAGACACATTAGGACTGACAGGTACCGAGACCGCTCAACACGCAGGCTTAGCAATGATGGCCTCGGCCGCCTGCTCCTTATTCATGCAAATGCTGATTGCGCAGCGCTTCAGCGGCCCTCCAGTACAGCTGGTTCGCTGGGGCGCTGGACTCCTCGCGATCGGCACCATCGCCATCAGCGCGCTGGACAGCTGGACCGCGATCCTAAGCTGCATGGCGCTCATTGGTGCTGGTTTAGGACTGCTCTTACCGGCGGTCGCTGCCGGTGCCTCTTTGGCAGTGGGCCCAGAAGAACAGGGCGGCGTATCGGGGCTTGTCAGCGCTTGTCCGGCAGCAGGCTTCGTCCTTGGCCCGATTAGCGGTGGCTTTCTCTACCAGCAAAATGGCCCTGAGGCCGCCTGGGGCGCCGCCTTCATTCTGGTTGTGGTGTTTCTATCGACGCTACGGCCCATGCGCCAGTGAATTCAGCGTGAGCTCAAGCCCGTATCCAAGGCTTCAATTGCGGAGCGAATTGAAGCGGGGATCTCAGCAGACAAGCCGGACGCTCGCTCGACAAAAGCGTGGGTGAATTGCCCAGTGACGCAACTCTTCTGCTCATTCGGCGCAAAGACACCCAGGGACCAAGTCACTGACTTGGTCCCTAAACGATCGACGCGAAGCCCAATACTCAATGTCGCGGGATAACTGACCGGCGTGAAATAATTGGCGCTCGATTGAACCACGTACCCCACCACCTCGTCGGTCCCAGGACGCATCGCGCCCTCTTCGATCAGGAAACGATTCACCACCGTATCGAAATAAGCGTAATAAGCGACGTTGTTGATATGGCCATAGATATCGTTATCTGCCCAACGTGACTCGAGAGCGTAAAACAGCGAAAAGTCCGCCCGACTTGCCGCGGCGGGCCGCTCTGTCACGCCCAGCCCTCCCAAGCACTGCGGTACAAGGCTAGGGCTGCCGACTCGTCCACCGTTACGGGGTTATTGACCAACAAACGCTGTTGCTGCATGGCATCGCTAGCCAGCATCGGTAAATCTTGCTCGGGCACTTTGGCGTCGGACAAGCTTTGGGGCAAACCGGCGTCCGCAATCAATTGCTCGAACCACACCACAAATCCTTCCACCCCGGGCCCAACAGGCTGAGGTAACAGCGTCGCCAAATCCAAGTAGAGCGCCTCACACACCGGCGCATTAAATCGGAGTACCGCAGGCAGCATCAATGCATTACTGAGTCCATGCGGCATGTGGTAGTGGCCTCCCAAAGGATAGGCCAGTGCATGAACGGCCGCTACGGGTGCATTCGCAAAGGCTTGTCCGGCCAAAGTCGCGCCTAACAGCATGGCTTCTCGGGCTGCCATATCGTTTGGATGACTCAACACTCGCCTCTGATGACCTGCCAGTAACTGCAGTGCGCGCCTTGCCAACGTGTCCGAAATGGGGTTTTTTTTGACCTTTGAGGTAAACGCCTCGATCGCATGGACCATGGCATCGATCCCTGTCATGGCACTCACATGGGGCGGCAGTCCTAACGTCAGTTGAGGGTCTAATACCGCGACATCGGGTAATAATCTGGCTGAGCTAATACCTGCTTTGGTTGTCGCACCCGTCGTAATCACCGCTACGGGGGTCACCTCTGAGCCCGTTCCGGCAGTGGTAGGGATAAGGACCAAAGGCAACCTCTCGGAGGTGACTTGATCAACACCGTAAAGCTCTGGCAGCGACTGCTGCCCAGTGGCCAATACCGCAATGACCTTGGCCACGTCCATTGAGCTTCCGCCGCCCAGACCAATCACGCCGTCGGCAGATGCGGTCATCAATGTGTGGAGCGCCGCCTCAACGACAGACTCTGAGGGATCAGCCGTGACGTCTGAAAACACACTGACCTCATCACAACCACGAGCGACACTCTCGCGAACCGGATCCAACAGACCGATCTGCACGAGTCCGGGGTCTGTCACGATCAGCGGCTTGGTAATACCCAGCTGCTGACACAGCGCCCCCAGTTGCTGCGCAGCGCCAGCCCCCACGCGAAGATCCGACACCGTATTGAATTGAAAGGCCGTCATATTAAAGCGTCAGAATAACCTTGCCCTTCGCTCTACGCTCCATCATGGCGGCGTAGGCGGCCTCATACTCTTCGATAGGGAATAAATCGGTGATCACCGGCTTGATCTTGCCCTCCTCAAACCACTGCCAAAGCGTTTTAATATTAGCCTGATGCGTTTCAGGCTCCTCCATCGTAAAGCGGCCCCAAAAGACCCCAACAATGGCACACCCCTTGAGCAAGGTGAGGTTCAAGGGAATGCTGGGAATCGGCCCGGAAGCAAATCCGATCACCAGATAGCGCCCATTCCAACCCATCGATCTGACAGCCGGTTCGCTGAAGTCGCCCCCAACCGGATCATAAACGACGTCGACGCCTTTCCCGCCGGTCAACTCTTTGACACGGTCTTTCAGCGACTCCGTGCTGTAGTTAATGATGTGATCTGCACCTAGCTGCTGGCACAGCGCGAGCTTGTCATCACTGCTCGCGGCGGCTATTACCGTGGCGCCCAAGGCCTTACCCAGCTCAACGGCAGTGCTGCCGACGCCGCCCGCCGCACCCAAAACAAGCAGGGTTTCTCCGGGTTGAATCTGAGCTCTTTGGACCAGCGCGTGGTAAGACGTTAGATAAGTAATCGAAACCCCAGCAGCGGCCTCAAAAGACAGCGCCGCAGGCTTAGGCAGAACCGCCAGCTCATGGGCAACCACTTGCGCGCAAAAACCACCCGAGCCAGCGCTATGGATCACCTCATCACCCACTTTCCAGCGGGTTACGTCGCTACCGATTGCCTCCACAACGCCGGCGCACTCACCACCGGGTATAAACGGCAAATCGGGTTGCATCTGATATTTACCCTGAATAATCAGGACGTCAGGAAAATTGAGTCCCGCCGCCTTTACCCCGATCAGTACATCCGAGGGGCCTATTTCCGGTGTTGGCCAGTCCGCCACCAAATCTAATGCATCGGGCAAACCGTGCTCACGACAGACTAACGCTTTCATATCAGTAAACCTCGAAGAGTCCAGCGGCACCCATACCACCGCCAACACACATTGTGACCACGACGTATTTCACACCCCGGCGCTTGCCCTCGATCAAAGCGTGACCCAGTAAACGAGAGCCACTCATGCCGTAAGGGTGTCCTACTGCAATCGCCCCACCATCGACATTGAGTTTGTCGTTATCGATACCCAGCTGGTCGCGGCAATACAGCACTTGGACGGCAAAGGCCTCGTTGAGTTCCCATAATCCGATGTCGTCCACCGTCAACCCGTGCTGCTTCAATAACTTAGGAATTGCGTAAACCGGGCCGATACCCATCTCATCGGGTTCACAACCCGCTACCGCCACTCCACGATACGCGCCAAGCGGATTCAAGCCCATTTTCTGAGCCAACCCTGCCTCCATGACGACCTGCGCAGAGGCACCGTCAGATAACTGCGAGGCGTTGCCAGCGGTAATGGTGCCGCCTTCAATGACTGTTCGCAGACCCTGAACGCCCTCCAGCGTTGAGGCGCGCACCCCTTCATCGGCACTCACAGTCGCTTCTGCTGTTGACTGCTCACCGGTCTCCTTGTTGTAAACAATCCGCTCACAAGTGACCGGTGTGAGCTCATCATCAAACTTGCCCGCTTGATACGCGGCGGCGGCACGTTGCTGTGATTGCAGTCCGTATTCGTCCATGGCGTCGCGCGAGATGCCATAGCGAGCAGCAACCACCTCAGCCGTCTGCAGCATGGGCATGTAGATGTCCTTTTGCATCGCCAGCAACTCTTCGTCGGCGGCTCGGTGCAAATTCATATGCTCATTCTGGACTAGAGAGATCGAGTCGACTCCGCCACCGATGGCCACCTCAACCCCGTCCTGCACGATTTGATTCGCAGCAATGGCAACCGCCATCATGCCCGATGAACACTGCCGATCGACCGTCATGCCACCGACCGACACTGGCAGGCCTGCTCGCAATGCCGCGTTCCGACCAATGTTGCCACCCTGACTCCCTTGGGTCAGCGCGCACCCCATGATGCAGTCTTCTACCAGCGCGGGATCAACCCCCGCGCGCTTTACTGCAGCACTGATGGCATGCCCCGCTAGGGTGGGCGCCGCTAAGTTATTAAACCCGCCTCGATAGGCTTTCCCGATGGGCGTTCGCGCCGTTGAAACAATGACTGCTTCTCTCATGTTGTCGTCCTCTGCGTAAGTCTCTGTTCGTTGTGAGTGCCTTGCGCGTGCTGAGCAACGCGACAAGGCGGGGATTCCTTTTCTGATGGGGCGATCAGCTACTGACTCATATCAAGCCCAAGTCCTGCTGCCGCCTGACCAATCATCTTGATACTTTGCTCAAAGCCTGCCTGTAACGCTCGCTCGCCTCCCTCGGAAATCTGCGACCAATTGGCGGCAATACCCTCGGGCGTTTGGTCTGCCTCAGGCAACCACATACCCTCGGTTTCGACAATTTTTGCAACGGCAAATGCGCCGGCGCCCGCCGCGAGAATAGCGCGAGTGGGTGCCTCATCAGACACAAGGAAGAGCACCGCTGGGGTGACGGTTTCTGGGGTAAGTAATGCGAATGCTTTATCGTCGATGAGCCCCTCGGTCATCCGCGTTCCCGCAGTGGGAGCTAACGCGTTGATCTTTACGTTATATTTCGCACCTTCCTGAGCCAGGGTATTCATCATCCCCACCACGGCCATTTTCGCCGCGCCGTAGTTGCTCTGGCCAAAGTTACCGTAGAGTCCACTGGAGGAAGACGTGACCACAATGCGCCCATACTCTTGCGCTTTCATGATGTCCCAGCACGCCTTAGTGCAGTGAACAGTGCCCATCAAGTGGACATCCGCTACTAAGCGGAAATCATCCACTGTCCCTTTGGAGAAACTTTTATCTCTGAGGATGCCCGCATTGTTGACCAAAATATCAATACGACCCCAACGCGCCATCGTTTGAGCGACCATATCTTCTACTTGAGACAAATCGGCGACATTGGCACCGTGCGCCATCGCTTCGCCGCCCATCGCTTCAATCTCAGCAACCACCGCCAGGGATGCCGATGAGTTCGCTCCCTCGCCCGAGACCGATCCCCCCAAATCATTAACCACTACTTTGGCGCCACGCTTTGCCAGTTCAAGGGCGTGACAGCGTCCGAGGCCACCTCCGGCACCGGTGACAATGGCCACCTTGTCGTCGTAACGAATTGTCATGTTTTTTCTCTCCGCTTGATTAACCAGTAATAGACATGCCAAGCCACTCGGCATACACCGCCGGAGTGTCTTCACCTTCAATTTCCACCGTGACCGCCTGTTTCACCAAAAATCGATTCGCGTCTTTGCGGTCTACCGACACAATTTCTGTGTGGGCGCGCACGCGCTTGCCGGCACGAACGGGGTTTAAGAACCGGACCTTATCCAATCCGTAGTTCACACCCATGACAATCCCTTCAGGATAAATGCCGTTTTCGGCACACAATTTGGTGAGCAAAGACAGGGTCAAAAATCCGTGAGCAATCGTCCCGCCAAACGGGGTTTGTGCGGCCGCCTCCTCATCCAAGTGGATGAATTGGTGATCCTCTGTGCAATCCGCAAAGGCATTGATCCTCGCCTGATCGATTTCAAACCATTCTCCCGCCGGCAATGACACACCAACTTGATTTTCCATCTCTTCGGGTTTTACCAATTTCATTGTCATGCGCGCATCTCCTGTACCTATGAATTGAGTAATGTCACGAGTCGTGACGCTTATTAGCCATCGCGAAAAGTGGCGCCCACGGCTGGGGTATCGGCAAGATACGGTTTTAACTCGTTGCGACCGACCACCATTCGATGCACTGCATCGGGGCCATCAGCGAGCCGCAGCGTCCGCTGTCCAGACCACATTTCGGCTAGGGGGGTATCCTGTGAGACACCAATCCCCCCGAACATTTGGATCGCCTCATCGACCACTTTGAGCGTCATATTGGGCACCACCGTCTTGATCATAGAGATCCAAATGCGGGCCTCTTTAGGGGAGGTATGATCCATCAACCAAGCGGTCTTGAGTGTCAACAAGCGTGCTTGCTCAATGTTCATTCGAGCGTCGGCGATGATATCGATATTGCCTCCCAGCTTATAAAGTGGTCGGCCAAACGCCTCGCGCGATACGGCTCGCTGGCACAGCAGCTCGAGTGCTTTTTCCGCGGCACCAATGGAGCGCATACAGTGATGAATACGGCCAGGACCTAGGCGCCCTTGGGATATTTCAAAACCACGGCCGGGCCCCAAAATAATATTATCTTTCGGCACTCGCACGTTGTTGAGCTTCACGCGCATGTGGCCGTGAGGGGCATCGAGCATATTGAAAACTTTGAGCGGCCGTATCATTTCAACACCCGCGGACTCCAGCGGCACCAAAATCTGTGACTGCTGGAGATGCTTGGGGGCATCGGGATCGGTCTTCACCATACAGATCATCACTTTGCAGCGAGGATCGCCGGCGCCAGAGGTCCAATGCTTCTCGCCATTAATGACCCATTCATCGCCCTCTAGGCGCGCTGAAGTAGAGACATTGGTTGCATCAGAAGACGCTACATCGGGTTCGGTCATGCCAAAGCAAGAGCGGATCTCACCCCGCATGAGCGGCTCCAGCCACTGCTTCTTTTGTGCCTCACTCCCGTACTTGTGGAGCACTTCCATATTACCGGTATCAGGCGCAGAGCAATTGAAAATCTCGGCAGCGAGCCGCGATTTGCCCATCTCCTCTGCCAGATAGGCGTACTCCACAGTATTGAGACCTGAACCTTTCTCACCGGTCAGGAAAAAATTCCACAGACCTTCCTCTCGAGCTCGACTCTTGAGCGAGTCCAAAATGTCGAGTTGGCGTGGCGTCAATACAAAAGGGTCATCGACTTCAATTTCCGCCACAAACTCCTCCTCAACCGGGAGGATGTGCTGCTCGGTAAACGCTCTTACCTTTTCCAATAAGGGCGCAACCTGCTCTGAGATCCCTAAATCCATTATTTGCTCCTAACGCGTCGCGTCACACTATTGATATTGTCCCAAGCCATCATGCCGTTATGACTCAAGTTGCAAGGTCGGTTTCTGCGCCCCATATAATGGCACAGTTACTGCCAATATTTCCATGCTGTTTTCGTTGCGCATCCAATGTGCATTGGCTCCGCAAGGGGCAGTGACAGTAGCGCAGGGGCACATTACCGGCAAGGCTAGGGGCGATGTGTTTCACAGATAACAGTTATATCGAGGCGAAATAGGCCTTGGGCCGATCAAGCAACTGCACGAATCTTTGCGTCAACACGGGGTGACCGGGGCCCCGAGCTCAGGGGCGCGGGCAGCGCCTTTCGATAGACACCAAGCAGACTGAGCCGCTCAATCGTCTTCCTGTTTACCCGCAACTCCGCCACTATGGCTGCACCGGCAGCATCAGTGATTCTTTGACTTGTTCCATGACCACGTAGCTCGTCGATTCCTGCACGCCTGGCAGCGTTAACAGTGTTTCACCCAATAAGTCACGGTACGCATTCATGTCCGCCACCCTCGCTTTGATCAGATAATCGAAGTTGCCTGAAACCAAGTAACATTCCTGAACTTCCGGCAAATCGAGCGCTGCGGCAGTAAATTGCTCAAAAATATCCTGCGATGTTCTGTTCAGCCTAATCTGCACAAACACAACGAGTGCACGATCGAGTGCAGCAGGATCCAGCACGGCCTGATAGTGCTGGATCACGCCTTCCCGCTCCAGTCGCCGCACGCGCTCCTTGCACGGCGTGGTGCTCAGACCCACTCGGCGAGCCAATTCAGTGTGTGTCATTCGCGCATCGCGCTGAAGCAAGCGCACAATATTGCGGTCAATACGGTCTAGTTGATTTGACTGGTTGAATCCCATTGGTCTTCCTAATTAGAGGTACGTCACCCACGCGCGCACTATCAGACTAATACGCTTTTATCAGCGATTAGGATAGTCAATATAACTTTTTATATTTCAAATAATATAGAAATTATCTTTTTATTATCAAAATAGAAGTGATTATAGCCTTCCCGTCGGCTCGTTCTCCAGCAAGAATCCGGTCAAATTTGACCCTCAGGAATCAAACCGATGCAGATTGGCGTCCCCATGGAAATCAAGTCCCAAGAGTACCGCGTCGGCATGACACCCGGCGGCGTCAGGGAACTCGTTGCAGCAGGCCATATCGTTCAAGTGCAAACCCAGTGCGGCGCTCGAATTGGCCTGACCGACGATCTGTACCGCGACGCAGGGGCCCAGGTGACCGAGACCGCGGAAGCACTATTTTCCGACTGCGATCTCATTGTCAAAGTCAAAGAGCCGCAAGCACGGGAGTGTCGCCTTCTCCGCTCCGGCCAGACCCTTTTCACCTATTTACACCTAGCTGCTGACCCAGAGCAAGCCAAGCTACTGATGGCATCGGGCGCAAATTGCATTGCCTACGAAACCATTACATCGCCGCAAGGTGGTCTGCCGCTGCTCGCGCCCATGAGCGTCGTGGCAGGGCGGCTGTCGGTGCAGGCCGGGGCGCACCACATGGAGATCCATCAAGGCGGCAACGGAGCGTTACTGGGGGGGGTTCCCGGTGTGCCCTCTGCGCAAGTGCTGGTCCTCGGGGGCGGGGTTGTCGGCACCAATGCGATCCGCATGGCACTCGGT
>CAJWWJ010000025.1 GCA_913048575.1 uncultured Halieaceae bacterium | reverse complement strand
ACCCGATGACATTACTCGTATCCGAGCCGCACTGTCTGACCAATTTGCGATCACTCCCTGGGTGCTGTCGCCGCTGGCGCTGATGCTGGCAATGATTTACTTCAAGATCCCCGCTTACCCCGCCATCTTACTGTGCACGCTATGCGGTACCGCTTACGGTGCGGTCTTTCAGCCCGAAGTAGTGCGCACCATGGCCCTAACAGCCCATCCGGACTCGCCTGCGCCACTGTTACAGGGGTTGTGGATGGCGCTCTTCTCCGGCTACCAATCGCCGGCTGACATGGATCAATTAAGCCAGTTGCTCAATAAGGGCGGCTTGGCCAGCATGCTCAATACCATCTTCCTGATTCTGACTGCCATGACTTTTGGTGGGTTGCTCGATAGCACCGGTATTTTGCGACAGTTGCTCGACTTAGTTTTGAAAGGCGTAAAACGGACGGGCGACCTGATTCTGGCAACGGTAGGTGGTGGGATCATCACTAATATTTTAGCTGCGGATCAATTTCTCGCGATCACCTTACCCGGGCGCTTGTTTATCTCTGCGTACGATGATCGCGGACTGAGTCGACTGAGCTTATCGAGAACACTCGAAGATTCGGCAACACTCACCTCCGTACTGGTGCCCTGGAATACGTGTGGTGCTTTTATGGCGGCAACATTGGGGGTGGCTACCTTCACCTACGCACCCTACGCTCTGTTCAACTTGATCTGTCCGGTCCTCGCGGTGCTGTTTGGCTACTTAATGATTGCCCAACCCCAGCAGACCACAGTGAATTCATGAACTGGGATTATGATCAGCCGTTCACCCTCGCAGTGACGGTTGAGCCTCACCATATTGACGCGCTCGACCACACACGCAACACCCATTACGTCGAATGGTGCATGGAGGCTGCGTGGGCTCATACCTCAGCTCTAGGGCTGGGGCCGGAGGAATACCGGCGGCTGGACCGCGCAATGGCGCTGACGCACGCCGAATACGATTATCTGAAAGCCACGCAATCGGGCGATGAGTTACTCGTCGGCACGTGGATTACCCAATGGATTGGCAAGATAAAAATGATTCGCCGTCTTCAAATCCACTGCCAGCGCACTGGCGATACCGTTTTCCGGGGCCATTTGGAATTTGTCTGTATCGAAATTTCCTCGGGGCTCCCGAAAAGACCTCCTAAAGCGTTTATCGAGCGATATGGGCAAGCTTTAGTCAGTAACGCATAACCAGTCGGTTAGTGAGACGAGTCAGCCAATGATTGGCCTCACCTTTAGGCACGATGCCAGTCAAAGCTGAGTGTCTCTGCCAGGCTACTCACCCGTGTCTGGAGGGCTAATAGTCGATCGACCCCCAAGGCCACACCGGCACAATCGGGCAACCCCTCCGCTTGAGCGGCAAGCAAGCGCTGGTCGAGCTCACGTATGGGCAGCCCCCTTTGCTGACGCTGCTCGTTGTCTGTTACAAATTGCGCGGTGAGCGCAGCGACATCACATTGTTCCCAGTAGCCGTTAGCGACTTCGCATCCATCGACATAACACTCGAAGCGAGCGGCAACAGCACCGCTGTCAACCGCCATCGTTCTGGCCAGAGCAGCTTGCGAAACCGGAAATTCCGTCACGAAAACAACGCCCCAATCGCTGATAGCAGGTTCAATACAGTGGGTCATTAACAACGCCAAGGCTGCGTCGTAATCGAGATCAGGAGGCATATCACCAATACGCTGATGGGCAACGTCGAGTAATTGAAGACGACCAATGCCCGGGTCAAAGAGGTCAACGCTGAGGTGCTCTTGAAACAACGCGCGATACGTCCATACCTGCCAACCAGTCCGGCCCAGCATCTCGCCTATCAATTCAGCCACTTCGCGAATTAACATCCGATGGTCCCAGTCAACTCGATACCACTCCAGCAGTGAAAACTCAGGATTATGATGACGACCCGACTCTTCTTTTCGAAATGCTTTGCTGATCTGAAAAATATCGCCTGATCCAGCCGCGAGTAAACGCTTCATCGCAAACTCCGGTGAGGTTTGCAGGAACCGATAAGGGCTCTCGCCCATAACATCGGTCGAGACTGCAAACACCTCAAGATTAGGATCAGGAACGGTTGCCTGAGCAAGCAATGGCGTCTCCACTTCCATCACATTTCGCGCCGCAAAAAAGTCGCGAAGCTGATGCAGTAATCTCGCTCGGGCCGCGATCGTATCGAGCGACGCAGAGGGCCGCCAATCGCTCATCGGTTAGCTTTTGCTGGCACGACTCACGTATTCGCCACTTCGCGTGTCAATACGAATCACTTCTCCTTCGGTAATAAAAAGCGGGACTCGCACCACGGCACCGGTACCCAACGTCGCGGGCTTGCTCCCGCCTTGTGCAGTATCGCCCTTCAAGCCGGGATCGGTTTCTGTTATGGCCAGTTCGATAAAGTTCGGTGGAGTGACCGCCAGTGGTGCGCCGTTATACAACGTCACTTCGTATTGCTCCTGTTCTTTAAGCCACTTTTCAGTCTCTGCCACAGCGTCGCGATCTGCAGCGAATTGCTCGTAGGACGCGGGGTCCATGAAATACCAAAACTCGCCATCGGTATACGAGTACTCAAGCGTCATATCCATGACGTCTGCTCCCTCGAGCGAGTCGCCGGACTTAAAGGTACGCTCCCAAACCCTACCCGATTTCAAGTTGCGCATTTTCACACGGTTAAATGCCTGTCCTTTACCCGGCTTCACGAACTCATTTTCAAGGATCGAGCAAGGATCGCCATCCAGCATAACCTTCAAGCCAGATTTGAATTCGTTCGTCGAGAAGTTTGCCATTATTGGGGACCCATTTGGTAAAGAAGACTATGATACCGCAGGCCATTACCAAGGTGCATCTGCCGATTTTCACGCCGCTGCAAATTCACCTTCGTGACCCATCAAATAGCAGACACCATCGAGACCGATGTGCGTGATTTCAATAGGGCTTGCTGCTCGGACCGCAGGCTTTGCGTGGAACGCGACGCCAAGACCGGCAAGCGCCATCATAGACAGGTCGTTTGCACCATCACCCACAGCGATACAATGCTCGGTGTGAATGCCCAGCCGACTTGCTAGAGCGCCTAATGCTTCTGCCTTGTACTCTCGGTTCACGATGGGAGGGACAACTTTTCCCGTCACTTTACCGCCTCTAATCTCCAGCTCATTCGCAACGACATGATCAAATCCATAATCGCTTTTTAAACGCTCCGCGATCGGAATAAATCCGCCGGAAAAAATCGCCAGCTTGAGACCACGCGCTTTTAACGTTGTCGCCATCTCACTGAGACCCGATTGCACGGGCAGTTGATCGGCTAGCTCGTCGACCGCCCCTGCATCTAGCCCTTCTAATAATGCTAAACGCGTACGAAAACTCTCGTCGAAGTCGAGCTCGCCGCGCATGGCGCGGTCTGTAATCTCTGCCACCTCGGCACCAACACCGGCAACTCGTGCCAACTCGTCGATGACCTCACAAGAGATGAGTGTCGAATCCATATCGAACACCGCTAAACCATAAGGGCGACAACGGGATAAGCGCGACTGCAGAGCGATATCGGCACCGTGTTCATCAGACAGCTGCCGTAACTGGGCCGATAACTTCTCGGGATCAGGACAATCGATCAAAAACTTGACCACCTCCCGGTGATCGGCGAGTGATACCGGTACGGCTACCCGATGGGCTTCGACAACCTGACCCTGAACGGCGGATACGGCATTTTCGATCAACACCCGATTAACAAGCGCCCCTGAGGGAGCCATTACCACGATCACATGCATCTGATCTGTCACAAAAAAGTTCCTGAAAAAAAACGAGGGCTAGGGCGACCTGCTCCCTAGAATCGGTCTGTTAGAGTTTATACTGAACGCGGTGTCAATGGAGGCATCCTTTTGCAGCAGCTCATCCAACGATTACGCAATCAGCCCCTGTCGCAACAGCTCGCCTTTGCGGCGACAGGCTGGTGTCTACTGGCCACGCTGATACTCGTCGCAGTCGCTGCGCAATCAACCCAGTCGATTCAGCATCAAACACTGACGCAGCACGCTCACGCCGCAGCCCAGCAGTTGGCAGCCAGAGCGAGTAATGAGCTGGCGACAGGGGATCGACTCGGCTTGTCAGCCGAACTGCAATTTTTCACCGATCAAGCGTTATTTGCCGGCGCAAGGGCATTGGATATCGAAGGCACGGAGTTGGCGATATCGGGCTTTATACCCGCGGGTGCCAATGCTTATGAGCAAACAATGTCCATTGATGGCAATACCGCGGGCACGGTCGCGCTTTATTTAGATCTGAGCCAACAACAAACCGCCAGAGAAACCCTCATTTGGGGGCTCATTGCACTCTCTGTGTTACTCAGTGCCGCGGTCTATGCGCTGACACGCCCAATGGGACAGCGCCTCGCCCGAAATATTAATGACGCGGTGGCACAACTTGATGCCATCAGTGATGAGGCCTCGGTGTCAGTCAACGAAGTCGATAAACTGAAAGACCGCATCGACTCGTTGCCACTTGATTTGCTGCGATCCCGGGATATCCAGACCCAAGGTGACGAGCATTATCACGATACGGCTATTTTATGTATCGCGCTGAAAACCCTACCAACCTATCTCGAGACACTCGATGAATCGCGTCTGCAGGCGTACGTCTCATCCCTCCACCGGATGGCCTACGGTAGCGCCGGATTTTACGGAGGAGAGCTCTCGGTCATTCGGCAATTCGGCTTGGCCATCTTCTTCACCGGATCACTCTCGGTCGGATCACCCGTATTGCGCGCCGCCAGTTGTGCGTGGCTTTTATCGCGCTGCAGTGAGCTCGCAGAAAAACAGGAGCGACTCTCGTTCATGCCAGGGATGGCAATTGGTATCAGTGAGTTAGGCCGCGGTAATGACAAGGACATCTATCCTGGTCTGTACACGCAGGCAACGCTGGATGACCTATTGGCGCTGGCAAATCTCGACCTAGACGCCATTCTTCTCTCATCACACGCGGCGGAGGATGACGGACTGACGACCTATATCGGCGTCGACGTGATTGACGAGCAATGGATGGCGATCGGGGACATTAGCGGCAGTCATCTCGACCTCCTGACGCGCCAACTCCACATTCTCCAGCGCGCCATTACGCCCAGCAGTGAGGACACCCCTCAAGGCTTTTTGCCGTTTTAAACGCTCTGGCTTACTCCACAACGGTCAAGCGTGTCACCCGTTGGTAACCCTTAGGTAGCTTGCTGCCTCGCCGGCCGCGGTCCCCGCGAAAATGCTCTAACTCCGACCACTTAAAGTTGCGATAATGGCCGCCTGATGTCACCTGCAGCATGTCACCCTCGGCGAGCACGCAAAGTCCCGCCACAAATTCCTCTCGCGATGCCGAGCGAGCAGAGGGAATACCGATCAGTTTATTGCCCTTCCCTCGGGACATTTCGGGCAGTTCGGCCAAGGGAAACACGAGCATTCGGCCCTCATTGGTCGCAACCACCACAAAGGGCTCAGCGGCGCCGGTCACGACAGCTGGCGGCAGCACCCGAGCGCCTTTTGGCAGCGTTAACACCGCTTTCCCCGCTTTGTTCTTGGCCTGCAGCTGCCCAAATTGCACGACAAAACCATAACCAGCATCGCTGGCGAGCAAGAAACGATCTGTCTCAGAGCCCGTCAATAAGCCCTCAAACGTCGCGCCTGATGGCGGGCTGATGCGGCCCGTCAAAGGCTCTCCCTGCCCACGCGCAGAGGGCAACTGGTGTGTCGGTAAGGTATAAGCGCGACCGGTAGAGTCAAGGACCACTGTCGGCAGATTTGATTTACCGAGCGCTGAGAAACGAAAGCAGTCACCGGACTTAAAGCTCAATGATGAGGGGTCAATGTCGTGTCCCTTTGCGGCACGGATCCAGCCCTTTTCAGACAACACAATAGTGAGGGGGTCTACGCTAGCCAACTCGAGTTCGCTGAATGCCTTGGCCTCCTCGCGAACCGCCAATGGGGAGCGGCGAGCATCGCCGTGTTGCTCGGCCACCGCTTTGAGTTCGCGTTTAATGAGCGTCTTAAGCCTGGCATCGCTACCTAATGTTTTCTCAAGCGTATCCCGCTCTGCCGCCAGCTCGTCCTGCTCGCCTCGAATTTTCATTTCTTCAAGCTTGGCGAGATTCCGCAGCTTCAAATCCAAAATCGCTTCAGCCTGCACGTCCGTAATCGCGAATGTTTCCATCAAGATAGGCTTTGGACTCTCTTCCTCTCGAATGATGCGAATGACTTCATCGATATTCAAAAAAGCAATCAGATAGCCTTCGAGCAGATGCATACGCCGCTCGACACGCTCTAATCGATAAGTGAGTCGACGCTTGACGGTGGCTTTTCTGAAAACAAGCCACTCGCTCAGTATCGTCACGAGAGATTTCACCGCAGGCCGGCCGTCGACGCCGATCACATTGAGATTAACGCGGTAAGATCGCTCGAGATCTGTGGTGGCAAACAGATGGCTCATGACCGCATCGATATCAATACGGTTCGATTTTGGCAGCAAGACGAGGCGCGTTGGATGCTCATGATCAGACTCGTCTCGCAGATCAGACACCATGGGTAATTTTCGAGCCTGCATTTGCGCCGCAATTTGTTCTAAGACTTTGGCACCCGATACCTGATGCGGCAGAGCGTGAATCACCACTGCACCCTCCTCAATATGATAAGCAGCACGGACGCGCAGCGCCCCGCGACCCGTTTCATAGAGCGCATTCAGTTCTGCAGCCGGGGTGATAATTTCTGCCTCAGTCGGAAAGTCAGGTCCTTTGATGTGCGCACACAGATCCGCCACGCTCGCCTTGGGGGAGTCGAGTAGATGTATGGTCGCCGCCACCACCTCTGTCAAATTGTGCGGGGGAATATCAGTAGCCATGCCCACAGCAATTCCGGTGGTGCCATTCAGTAACAAATTGGGCACCTGAGCCGGCAAGACCGTGGGTTCGTCTAACGTCCCGTCAAAATTCGGCTGCCAGTCGACCGTGCCCTGCCCCAACTCAGTGAGCAGTACATCGGCATAAGCGGTCAGACGAGACTCGGTGTAACGCATTGCGGCAAACGATTTTGGATCGTCGGGCGAGCCCCAATTCCCCTGTCCATCAATGAGTGGATAGCGATACGAAAAATTCTGCGCCATCAGCACCATAGCCTCATAAGCGGCGCTGTCACCATGAGGGTGAAATTTACCGATCACATCGCCGACGGTTCGGGCTGATTTTTTGTATTTCGCGGTGGCTTTTAGGCCAAGCTCACTCATGGCGTAAACAATACGGCGTTGCACTGGTTTTAAGCCGTCACCCACATGGGGTAGCGCGCGGTCGAGGATGACGTACATGGAATAATCGAGGTACGCTTTTTCGGCGTAGTCACGCAGAGACATCTGCTCGACGTCGACGGGAGGCTCCATTAAATCGGACATAGTGGCGAAGGTCTCAAAAAGAGGTGGGAGTTCACGCCGCCGTAAACTCTTGAACCGCGCTATGCTAACGCACCCTCATGCGGGAATACCACGAAACTGCGCTTTTCACTTTGCGGCAGCCCTAAACAAACTCGCCACGCCTCATTAGGAGACATTCGCCATGGCAGAACCAGCACAGATAGACCGTAAAGCACTGGTCTGGCGGTGGCGACACTTTGCATTATTCAGTGGACCCGAATGGCACCGGTTACTCAGCCTACGAACCGCTATTTTTGTGGTGGAACAGGCCTGCCCTTATTTGGAGGCAGACGAAAAAGACCCCGAGTGCTGGCACCTCGAACTGCTCCATGACGAGCAGCTCATCGGCACGTTGCGCGTGGCGCCACCTGGCGTCAGTTACTCAGAGTGCTCGATTGGCAGAGTGGCTGTTCACGCTGACTATCGGGAGTGCGGCTTAGGACGAGACCTGATGTTACGAGCTCTCGATTTCTGTGACGCGCGCTGGCCAGCAGGGGTCAGACTCAGTGCGCAGGCATATTTAACCGCGTTTTATGAATCGATGGGCTTCGTGATGACCCATGGGCCGTACTACGAAGACAATATTGAGCATGTGGAGATGCTGAGAGAAGCTTAAGGGTTATGCAGCACTGCGCGAGGCGCGTTTGCGCTCATGCTCCAACAGCCATTTTTTACGCAAACGGATACTCTCTGGGGTGACCTCTACCAGCTCGTCCTCTTCAATAAACTCTAACGCTTGCTCCAAGGTGTGCTTCACCGGTGGGGAGAGGGTCAATGCCTCATCAGTGCCAGATGCGCGCACATTGGTCAGCTGCTTCGCCTTAGTGGGGTTCACCACCAGATCATTACCTCGGCTATGCAGACCGACTATCTGTCCTTCGTATACCTGAATATTGGGATCTAAAAATAGTCGCCCACGCTCCTGCAAAGCATGTAAGGCATACGCCAGGCTTTTACCCGTCACCATCGATACCAGCACCCCATTTTGTCGGGCAGCTAGCACAGCGGTCGTCACTGGTCCGTAATGATCGAAGATGTGGGTCATAATGCCCGAGCCTGAGGTCATGGTCAGAAACTGAGAACGAAATCCGATCAAACCTCGAGCGGGAACAATAAATTCCAACCGCACACGTCCCTTGCCATCGAGCACCAACTGAGCAAGCTCCGCGCGACGCAGACCCAGCTCCTCCATGACACCGCCTTGATGCTGTTCATCAATATCAATTACCAGTTGCTCATAGGGCTCACAGACTTTGCCATCGATCGTTTTCTGAATGACTTCTGGTCGCGACACGCCTAACTCGAAGCCCTCTCGCCGCATATTTTCAATGAGCACGGACAAATGCAGCTCACCCCGGCCCGATACCTTGAACTTGTCGGCGCTATCACCAGGCTCTACTCTCAGCGCCACATTGTGAATGAGCTCTCGCTCCAGACGCTCCTTCAAATTACGAGAAGTCACATACTTACCCTCGCGCCCTGCAAAGGGGGAGTCGTTGACCTGAAAAGTCATGCTGACAGTCGGCTCGTCGACCGTGAGCGCCGGCAGTGCCTCAGGTTGTGCGGGATCGCACAGCGTGTCGGATATCAGCAGACCATCGATCCCCGTAACGCACACAATATCGCCAGCGTCTGCTGAGGAGACTTCTGTGCGCTCAAGGCCTTCATAGCCCATCACTTGGAGAATCTTGCCAGGCCGAGTGCCGCCCTCTCGGTCGACAATGGTAACCGGTGTATTGCCTTTCACAGAGCCTCGGGTCACGCGGCCAACGCCAATCACACCCACATAACTCGAATAATCTAAAGCCGATATTTGCAACTGCAAAGGGCCATCAATGTCCACATCGGGCGCCGGCACATGGCGCTCTATTGCCTCAAACAGCGGCGTCATATCCTCAGCCATCGTGGCTGGGTCGTCACCCGCAATCCCCAATACCGCAGAGGTGTATACCACGGGGAAATCGAGCTGAGACTCGTTTGCGCCCAGCGCGTCAAACAAATCAAAAATTTGGTCTACCACCCAGTCGGGGCGGGCACCCTCTCGATCGATCTTATTCACCACCACGATCGGATTCAGCCCTCGCTCAAACGCTTTGCTCGTGACGAATCGAGTCTGTGGCATGGGACCATCCACTGCGTCGACCAAGAGAAGCACCGAGTCGACCATCGATAAAACGCGCTCTACCTCACCCCCGAAATCAGCGTGCCCAGGCGTGTCGACAATATTGATTCGGTAGTCGCGCCAGCGAATAGCGGTGTTTTTGGCCAGAATCGTAATGCCGCGCTCACGCTCCTGATCGTTAGAGTCCATGACACGCTCTGCGCCCGCCATCTTGCGATCCAACGTGCCGGACTGCTGCAAAAGGCAATCCACCAACGTCGTTTTGCCATGGTCTACGTGAGCAATAATGGCAATGTTACGAAGGGCTTTCATAGGTCTCTCACGTCTGTCGGCGGCCAAGGGTTTTTGCGCGCGCGGAGTGTACACCAGTGAACAGCTAGTGGTTCACCCTATTTCCCCTCATCCAAAAGCACCAATATAGTGCGCATAACGCACCATTATGCACTATTATAGTGCATAATGCGGGCTGCGGTTGTCGGCAATATTGATAATAATGATTTAAAACAGCAGCTTAGATGGCCTCTCTCCATGATCAAAAGTTGGCATAAGCTTTGCACTGTATTAATCAGCTACTCAGTGCAGTTGCACTATCCGCATTTTTAACATCCCGTCATGACGGGGAGAGACTTCAAAAGAGGAAGAGGCCATGTCAGAGCGCACGCTAGACTTAATCAGCAAAAACGACGTCAGCTGGGTGGATCTTCGATTCACTGACACTAAGGGAAAAGAGCAACATGTCTCCGTTCCTTCTAATACAGTGGACGAGGATTTTTTCGAGGGCGGCAAAATGTTCGACGGCTCCTCGATTTCAGGCTGGAAGGGCATTAATGAGTCGGACATGATTTTAATGCCTGACGACAGCACGGCAGTGCTCGACCCCTTCACCGATGATCCCACCGTTATTTTGCGTTGCGATATCGTTGAACCTGACACGATGCAAGGCTACGAGCGGGATCCCCGCAGCATCGCCAAAAAGGCTGAGGCTTACTTGGTCTCGACCGGCGTAGGCGACACGGCTTTTTTTGGCCCAGAACCAGAGTTTTTTGTCTTTGACGACGTGAAGTGGAATGTCGACATGAGCGGCGCCAGTTACTCGATCAATGCAGAAGAGGCCGCCTGGTCCTCTAGCCTAGATTTTGAAGACGGCAACACAGGGCACCGTCCACGTGTCAAAGGAGGCTACTTTCCGGTCCCACCCGTCGATTCACTGCACGATATCCGTGCTGCTATGTGCTCAGCCATGGAGCAGATGGGACTCGACGTCGAGGTACACCACCACGAGGTCGGCACTGCGGGTCAGTGCGAAATCGGTATCAAGTTCAACACATTGGTGTCGAAAGCGGATGAAGTACAAATTCTCAAGTACTGTGTCTTTAATGTCGCTCATGCTTACGGCAAGACCGCAACGTTTATGCCCAAACCGGTAGTGGGTGATAACGGCTCAGGCATGCACTGTCACCAGTCGATTGCCAAAGGCGGAGAAAATACCTTCGCTGGTGATGGCTATGCGGGCCTATCTGACACTGCGCTTTATTACATCGGCGGCACAATCAAGCATGCCAAGGCACTCAATGCCTTCACCAACGCCTCGACCAATAGCTACAAACGCTTGGTACCCGGCTTTGAAGCCCCAGTCATGTTGGCGTATTCCGCGCGCAATCGCTCAGCCTCTATCCGTATCCCTTACGAGCCATCGCCAAAAGGTAAGCGCATTGAGGTGCGATTCCCTGACCCAACTGCTAACCCATATCTCGCCTTTGCGGCCTTGTTAATGGCAGGCCTCGATGGGATACAAAATAAGATTCACCCCGGTGATGCAGCAGACAAAGACTTGTATGACCTGCCACCAGAAGAAGCAGCCAACATCCCCACTGTCGCCTCGAGCCTCGAGATGGCACTGGATGCACTCGATGCAGATCGAGGCTTTCTAACCGCAGGCGGGGTATTCAGCGACGATATGATCGATGCCTACATCGAACTTAAGCGGGAAGAGGTCGAGCGGCTGAATATGACCACCCACCCAGCAGAATTCGATATGTATTACTCCTTGTAAGGGCGACGATGCCAGTGATCGTCACAACCCAAAAGCCCGCCCAGTGCGGGCTTTTGACTCTTTAACCACTGCCCAAATCAGAACGCACCAATGTGGTGCGTCTTGACCAGAGGCAGACTTGAGCCAAACAGGACATCAAGACAGGTGAACATGAATGAGGGCCATCGCAAACGCTTCGCCTACCAGACCGCTCGACGGTTAACCGCCGTTTTGTGGGCACTTTGTACCGTTGCCGCTGCGGCAACTCCCGTCTATAAAATCACCGATGATAACGGCAATGTCGTCTTCACCGACCAGCCTCCCGCGGTGAATGCTGAGTCAGCAAAGCAGCATACAATCCGCCCTCTCAATACCGCCGAACCGCTTGCCATCAAACCGGGCGAACCCTCGCCAGCCCCCGCTGCGGTGAACATCCCCTTTGAGACCCGGATCGAGCAACCGGCTGACGGCAGCACCATCCCAATGGGGCCCGGTAATTTCAGCGTCTCCGTTTTGATCAGTCCTCCCCTGACCGACGCTGAGCACTTACAGCTGGAAATGGATGGTGCCCCTTATGGAGCGCCACAAAGACAGCAACAGTGGTCACTCAGCAATATTTATCGCGGTGAGCATCAACTACGAGTTTACCGGTTGCATAGCTCGCAGGCACAGGTGGATGTCTCTGACACCAGCACAGTCTTTGTATTACGACCCTCTGTGGCTCGTTAACCCCATGTCCACACTGCCCGCTGACTATAACCTCGAATTGCTCGCCACCAGCGTTGTATTACTCGATGCCGAATTAAACGTCTGCGCACTCAATCTATCCGCTGAAAACCTACTCGGTGTCTCTGCGAGTCGCGCCCGCGGGCATCCATTAGACTCGCTTCTCGATGCATCCAATGAGTGGTACCCCCTTTTGCATCAAGCGCTATCGGAAAATTATCCAATGGTGCGCAGGGCCATATCACTAACGACCCGCTCAGGCCAACAGAAAACGGTGGATATTACGATCAGCCCAGTGACGACAAAGGCCGGCAGTCACAGCTTGCTGTTAGAGCTCAATATGGTCGACCGATTGCAGGCGATAAGCCGCGACGAAAGCGAGTGGCAGGCCCAGGCCTCACTGAAAGAAATCATGAAAGGCGTTGCCCACGAAGTGAAAAACCCTCTGGGAGGCATCCGCGGTGCAGCACAACTGCTGTCAGCAGAGCTGCCGGATCCCGCGCTCCAAGAGTACACCGACATCATTATTTCCGAGGTGGACAGACTGCATAAGTTGGTGGATCGAATGCTCGGTCCCAGAGAACGCTTAGAACCTCAGCCCACTAATATTCATCAAGTCGCCGAACACGTTCGACAATTAATTGAGGCAGAAGCGGAAGGTGCGCTGCAGATTGAGCGAGACTATGATCCAAGCCTGCCTGACTTTCATGCTGATGCCGGACAGCTCACCCAGGCCTTACTGAATTTGGTGCGCAATGCCTGGCAGGCTTGCGGCGAAGGCGGACTGATCACACTCCGCACGAGGGTTTTTAGACAATTCACCGTGGGCGGCAGCCGACACAAATTGGTCTGTGCGCTGCAGGTCGCTGACGATGGCCCGGGCGTTCCAGACGAATTAATGCCGAGCTTATTCCTACCTATGGTGACAGGTAATGCCCAAGGAACCGGCTTAGGACTATCTATTGCTCAGCGAATAGCCAATCAGCATGGCGGGCTCATTCAAGTTAAGAGCGTCCCCGGCGACACCTGCTTCACCCTGCTCTTGCCCATGGAGATGCAATATGCCCCTGACTGAACAGGTATGGATTGTAGACGACGACAGCTCAATTCGATGGGTGATGGAAAAAGCACTTACGCGTGCCGGGCTGACCTGTCGATTGTTTGAAACAGGTCAAGCGGTGTTGGATGCATTGGCAAGCCAAGAACCGATGGTGGTCGTCAGCGACATTAGAATGCCGGGCATGGACGGTCTTCACCTTCTCTCGAAGATCAAAGCAAAGCTTCCGCATCTGCCGGTTATTATCACCACCGCACACTCTGATCTAGACAGTGCAGTGAACTCCTATGAAGAAGGTGCGTTCGAGTATTTACCCAAACCATTTGATATTGAGGAAATGGTCTCTGTTGTGTCGCGCGCTCAGGCCCAACGTAGTCAGACTGTGACGACGGACGTTGCCAGCCCTAACCACAACACGACAGAAATCATTGGTAATGCCGCCGCCATGCAGGAGGTTTTTCGTGCCATCGGACGTTTGGCGCACAGTCACATCACCGTTTTGATAAACGGTGAATCTGGAACCGGCAAGGAATTGGTCGCTCGGGCGCTTCATCGGCATAGCCCTCGGGCCAACAGCGCCTTTGTTGCGCTAAACATGGCGGCGATCCCACAAGAGCTCATGGAATCTGAGCTTTTTGGTCATGAAAAGGGGGCCTTTACCGGCGCCAACAATCGCCGAGCGGGTCGCTTTGAACAAGCCAAGGGCGGCACACTTTTTCTCGATGAAATCGGCGACATGCCAGCGGCCACCCAGACCCGGCTATTGCGTGTTTTACAAGATGGAGAGTTTTTCCGCGTTGGCGGCGTTGATTCCATCACAGCCGATGTGCGCATTATCGCCGCTACACATCAAAATCTTGAGGCCTTGGTTGAAACCGGCGCGTTCAGAGAAGATCTGTTCCATCGACTCAATGTCATTCGGATTCATGTCCCCAAACTCGCAGAGCGACGCGAAGATATTCCACAGTTACTCAGCTATTTTTTAACGGCAGCGAGTCAGGAGCTTGGCGTCGAGACAAAAAGCTTATCCAGCGCCGCATTGGACTTTTTGACTCAGTTGCCTTGGCCGGGCAATGTCAGGCAGTTAGAAAATACCTGCCGGTGGCTCACGGTGATGGCGGCGGGACGGGAGGTGCTGCTTTCTGACTTACCGCCGGAGTTGATTCAGCAGCCGGACACGTCACCTCGGAAAGAGACCGATACCTGGCACGCCCAGCTAGCTGATTGGGCGAATCGCCAACTCGCCGAAGGACAGTCGAACGTCCTCCGTCAGGCGCTACCCTTATTTGAATCGATCATGATAGATGCCGCCTTAGAGCACTCCGGTGGGAAAAAGGCAGAGGCAGCGGAACTGTTGGGATGGGGGCGGAACACACTGACCCGAAAACTCAAAGAGCTTGATAAGCCGATGAAGTAATCACCCCCACACTCCCTAGTGCGTTGCGCCCTCAGGGTCAGAGGCCGCGCCAGCTTCGTCCGCTGCTCTTTGCGCGACGGCTTGACGATAGAGTGCATCAAAATTGACCGGCGCAATCATCAATGCTGGGAACCCGCCTCTCACCACTAAACTATCGATCGCCTCTCTCGCATAAGGAAACAAGATCGTTGGTGCGACGGTTGATAGCAACTGTCGAAGCGCCTCATCTTCAATACCCGACACGAAGAAAATAGCCGCCTGCTGAACCTCCACAAGAAAGGCGGTTTGCTCTTCAAGCTTTGCCGTAATGGTCAGCGTGAGGACCACCTCGTGGTTACCCTCCTCATCGAGGCGGCTACTCTTGGTATTGAGATCGACATTAACGTTGGGTTTCCACTCTTGCCGAAACACGTTGGGCGTTGCCGGAGACTCAAACGAGATGTCCTTGGTGTAAATTCGTTGTGTCACAAACTGTTGTTGTGACGCCTGCTCCTGTGCAGCGGCCTGCTCTTCAGCCATGGTCTTTCTCCTTACTCAAAGTATATGGGTGGTCGCGCCGAGCCATCACGCCAATAAGGGATCTAGCGTGCCGGAATGCTCCAGCTCATAAAGCTCATCGCAACCGCCAATGTGTTGTTCACCGATCCACACCTGCGGCACCGATGTTTTACCCGCTTTCAGCGCCATCTGCTGTCGAGCAGCTGGGTCGCCATCAACTGGAATTTCTTGGTAGCTCACTCCTTTTCGATCAAGCAACGCTTTTGCCTGAGTACAAAAAGGGCACCAACGGGTGGTGTAAATCACGACGCCGGTCATTGTGTCACGACAGGAAGTTTTTGTGCATCCCACTCCATCATGCCGCCGGTCAGCTTTTGAGCCCGCGCAAACCCTTCTGCTCTCAGCGCTTTAGTCGCGCCTGCAGCAGACTGACCCATTTTGCACACGACCACTACCGGTTTTTCGCGGAATTTTTCGAGTTCGCTCATCCGGCCAGCCAGCGCAGCCGAGGGGATATTCACCGCGTTAGTAATGTGGCCTCGACCGAAATCCGCTGCGTCACGAACATCAACAAAGATACCGCCCTCGGTATTCACCAGTTGCACCGCCTCGTTGATCGATAAGGCAGGTCCAGCTTTTCGCGTTTCGTGAAATACCAACATCATCAGCGTCACGGCGAGTGCTGCAATGAGCACCCATTGTTCAGCCATAAATGGCACGATTAAGCTTGTCGACACGTTACCCCACCTCTTATCACTACCCACTCTTTAACTAGCGAGCCAGCCTTTTGGCTTGTCATTGCGCCAGCTTAGGTCCGACTGCCGCTCCCGCGACAACTGATCGGCGGCCGGCGAGTATATCCGTTCAATCAATGACCCTCCAGTCAAGACGAGAACCCTTGTCATAAAGGGAGGCATGACGGCGGCCAGCTGGCCGCCAGCAGCCTACGCCCCACCGTAATACGACCACAACAAGCATGGGGAACCTTGCCTGGGGCGATAGAACGCCGCATCTGAACGCATTGCTCTCGGTATCGGGTGTTCGAGCCGCACCAACAAGTTCTCGTTAACCACTCAGTGCCTATCGATCGTCGGTAT
>CAJWWJ010000024.1 GCA_913048575.1 uncultured Halieaceae bacterium | reverse complement strand
TGGCTGGGCACTGTGGCGCGCGCAATGTGATCTTGACCGATGTGAATGAATATCGACTTGATCTGGCGAAACGCATTGTGCCTAAGGTCCGCCCCATTAATGTCGCCAAGCAGGAGATCAGTCGGAACTTCATGGAGAGTCTTGGCATTCTTGAGGGTTTTGATGTCTGCCTCGAGATGTCGGGTTCACCGGCTGCGTTCCAAGATGTGTTAAGCAAGATGATTAACGGGGGCAGCATTGCGATGCTTGGCATCATGCCCGATGAGACTGGTATTGCATGGACTGACGTGGTGTTTAAAGGGCTCAATATTAAAGGCATCTATGGCCGTGAAATGTACGAGACGTGGTACAAGATGGTGATGATGGTGCAGAGCGGATTGCCGATCGAGCGCATCATTACCCACCGGTTCCATTACACCGAATTTCAGGAAGGTTTTGACATCATGCGCTCGGGTCAGTCGGGCAAAGTGATCCTCGATTGGAAGGCATGACATGAGTTACCACGATGTGAAGGACAGCTACGGCGCCGAGATCGCTGAAATAAAAGCGGCAGGTCTTTGGAAGACGGAGCGCGTGATTGCTTCTGAGCAGAAAAACGAAATTACCCTCGAAGGCGGCGCCAATGTGGTCAACATGTGTGCCAATAATTATCTTGGGTTGGCGAATAACGCTGAGGTCATGCGGGCGGCGAGCGATAGCTTGGCGCAGTGGGGGTTTGGTGCAGCCTCGGTGCGCTTTATTTGCGGGACCCAGGGCATTCATAAAACTTTAGAGCAGCGAGTGAGTGCCTTTGTCGGTATGGAGGACACGATTCTCTACGCGGCCTGCTTCGATGCCAATACGGGGTTGTTTGAAACCATTTTAGGTGCTGAGGATGCGGTCATTTCTGACGAGCTGAATCATGCCTCCATCATTGACGGAGTGCGCCTTTGTAAGGCGTCCCGGTATCGTTACAAGAACAATGATATGGCGGATCTTGAGGCTAACCTCAAGGCGGCGCGAGCCGCCGGGGCTCGACGCATTTTGATTACCACTGATGGTGTCTTCTCGATGGACGGTACGGTGGCGCAGTTAGATGCGATTTGTGATTTGGCGGATCAGTATGGGGCGATGGTCCACCATGACGACTGCCACGCGACGGGTTTCATGGGCGTGACGGGACGAGGCGTACATGAGCACTGCGGAGTGATGAGTCGCGTTGACATCATCACCGGAACCTTTGGTAAGGCTCTCGGAGGCGGTTCGGGCGGCTTTACCGCCGGTCGCCAAGAAATCATCGATATCTTGCGGCAGCGCTCGAGGCCGTATTTGTTCTCGAATACGTTAGCGCCGGCAATTTGCGCGGCCTCGTTGAAGGTGCTCGATATGCTGGAAGCCTCGACCGCATTGCGCGATACCCTTCATAGCAATACACAGTATTTTCGCGAGCAGATGCAGGCACATGGCTTTGCAGTGCCCGCAGGTGATCACCCTATCGTGCCAGTTATGCTGGGCGATGCGGTAGTGGCACAGCGAATGTCTGAGCGGTTGCTTGAACTAGGTATTTACGCAGTGGGGTTCTTTTATCCGGTGGTGCCCAAGGGAAAAGCTCGTATTCGCGTACAAATATCAGCCGGGCATACCAAAGACGATTTAGACAGAGCTGTTGCGGCCTTTAGTCAGGCGCAACAGGAGATCGCTGCGTAATCCATCGAGAAGTCGGTGGTCAGATCTCAAGCAAAGAAGCATCGCGGTTATCGCCCACACACCTTGCAAAGGGCACTGGTGCGCGTGATGGCGCGAGTTCAGCTGGAGTTGGCTAGCGAACTGTATGACGTGGCGTCTTATTGTTGGCCTTGCCGGTAACGCCTAACCAATTCATGATAACCCTCGGTTTCAATCGCTGAGCGAGTATGAGTGACGATCAATCTAATGAGCCTTCAACGCAGCCTTCCAAATGGCGGGGCAGAACTGAAGTACTGTTGCTGGTCATCGGTGCGTTGGTATTGGTGATCCCTACCGTATTTGTTTTTCTCTCCGGTGCAGAGTAAAGCAGGGCGTTTTGCGGTGTTGCCACCGAGTATCCCTCTAGCGAGATCGCTGTGTTCAGCGTGGCGCGTCGACGCAGCGCTAAAGCGCCCTATCAAAAAGACTGATCTCTCGCGAGGCATCGGGTGACCAAACGGTATGCTCCAGCCACTGAGCGCAACAGGGCGCCGCTGTTAGCAGTGCTGCAATCGCAGCTGCCTGAGCAAGGTGTCGTATTAGAAATTGCGGCAGGATCAGGACAGCATGCCGCTTATTTTGCCCCTCAGCTCGCTCCTCGGCTGTGGCTACCCACCGATGTTGGTGCCGCTAATTTGGCATCCATAAACGAGTGGTGTGCTGAGGTAGATTGTGCGGGTTTGTTGGCAACGCAGTATCTCGATGTACTGGACACCGTGTGGGCGGTAGAGCAGCAAGTATTACCTGAGAGCGTGTCCGCAATCGTCAATATTAATATGCTGCATATTGCGCCATGGGCTTGTTGCCATGCTTTATTCGCTGGCGCCAAGCGGATTTTAGGGGACGAGGGCGTTGTGCTCATCTATGGGCCCTTCAAACAGCAAGGTCAACATACGTCGGTCTCTAATGAGGCATTTGACGCCAACTTACGTGGGGAGAATGCAACTTGGGGTATCAGGGATCAGGAAGCGGTGACGGAGGTGGCTCGCGAGGCAGGTTTTGAGTGTGCCAGCACGATCGCCATGCCCGCTAATAACCAAGTGCTGGTATTCCGCCCTCAATGAGCGTTGCCGCGCGCCGCAGTCACGGCTTTTGGGTTTCGCTTATTGCGTGGGCAAATTTTATTTTACTCATCATGGCGGTGATGAAGTTCATTCCGCTGATGATGTCGCTTTCGTACGGCCTCGACCTTGCCCCTGATCAAATCGCCAAGGGTCTAGGACATGAGCGAGCTTGGGCCCTCGATTTGATTTCTGATACACCCTATCTGCTTACAGTCTGGTTGATGGTGGGGGGATTATTACGATGGCAAGGGGGGCAAGCCCGCTTGATACCTTGGCAATAGCAATAGCCCAATTGCAGTCGCCGTAGGTAGCCGATACGCTCAACCCCTATTGATTAGTCATTTGCCGTTTGATTTTTGTTATCAAGTAGAAGGGAGAAAAGAATGCAATTTACCCTGCTGATGGTTGCCGCAGCCATTGCGATGGTTGGCGCAATCTTTCATGGATATGTCGGTGGCCGGCTTTATATGAAAAACATCCGGGAGAGCCAGTTAGCTTCGCTAACGCAATCACTCAGCTTGGTGTCCTGGCAGATGTTTACCGTCTTGTTACTGGTGAGCGCTATCACGTTTATCGTGGTGGCGTGGAAGCCCCACCTGGCGTTAATGGCCGTGCCTCTGATGGGCGCTAACGCGTTGGGCGCGTGTTTGTTTTTAGTATTGAGCTTAATGGGGCATTCGGCCCTGATTAAACTGCCCGGTCTCTATTTGATGGGCCTTACTGCGCTGCTGAGCTGGCTGGGTATCGCCGCTACTTGAATGAGAGGGATTGGTTCAGAGATTTCCGATTCGTCAAAGGTGAATGCATGCATAGTGGCGGTTGAACAATGAAACGAGAGGTAATGGTGAAGTGATTATTATTGTTGCAGCGCTAGAATTTGCGACCCAAGAAAAGCGTGACGAGGCTGTTGCGCTGACAGCTGATGTGCAACGGCTGACCCGATTCGAGGAGCCGGGGTGCTTCGACTATTGCTTTGCCCCAGATCCAGCCGAACCGACGCGAATACAGGTGTATGAACTGTGGGAAAACAGCGAGTGTTTGGCTGCGCACTTTGAGCACCCTTACTACGACCGGATGGCAAGCTTGCTGCGGGGTGTGGGGATGGTCAGCAGCACCAATCAAGCCTATCTCATTGAGCAAGGCGAATCGGTCTACACAGAGACTGGTGGAAAGAAAACGGCATTTTTCCAAGACTGATATCACCGTTTAGGTGCCGGTTATTATCTGAGTTGTTAGAGCCGCTAACGCCGATCTTCTCAATTCACTTGTGTACTCTGAGCCTACTAGCCGCAATACGGTGCTACTGGGTCATCAAGTGTAAGAGATCAGCTAACCAATAAGGCGTGCCGGCGGTCACTGAGACGGCATTAGGGCCTGGTCTGAACCACTTCTCTGACTCGCCAACTCATAATCTCAAGCAGTCACCTGCTATCACACGGTGGAGCTGACAGTTTATCTTCAAGATTGCCCTGTTTAATTGGGCTAAATGGCCACTCAAAACGTAAGCCTTACACTATTGCATCACTGCCTGATCTTCCGGGCTCGCCATAGCAAAGTGATTGAGGGGAGGGGCCGGAGGTATGAACAAGATCGCAGAGGCGCCATTACTGATCGCCACACTGGGCATCATGCTGTTTTCGATGATGGATGCAGTGATGAAAGGGCAGGCTCTCGCTATGGGAACTTACAACGCGATGTTTTGGCGGATGTTGATGGGTGCAATCTGCGTCTCTCTGCTCTATCTGCCGACTAGGCCAATAGCAGCCTCTGGCCGCGTACTGAAAATTCACATCATTCGCGCCACATTGACGGCGGTCATGGCGTATTTATTTTTCTATGGCTTGACACGCATTCCTTTGGCGCAAGCGATTGGATTGTCTTTTATTGCCCCGATTATCACGCTCTTTCTTGCCGTCCCGTTATTGGGCGAGCGGATTGGTGCGAACGCCAAGCTTGCCGCGGTATTAGGGTTTGGTGGCGTGATCGTCGTCGTCGGTGGCGAGGTTTTATCGGTTGGTCCCGACGGTGATTTGCTTGGCATGGGCGCGGTGCTCTTATCTGCAGTGATGTACGCCTTTAATCTTATTTTACAGCGGATGCAGGCTTTAATCGCGAAGCCCTTAGAAATTGCGTTTTATCAAAACATCATCGTCTTTGTGATTTTATTATTGGCGGCACCTTTTGCAGCGTCATTACCGGCCAATGCGATGCAATGGGGTGGTGCCGCATTAGCCGCTGCCTTAGCCATCGGCTCGCTGATGTTGATGGCAGCTGCTTATCGTCAGGCAGAAGCGCAGCGATTGGTGAGTATTGAATACACGGCTTTTATCTGGGCGGCGATTTTAGGCTGGTTTTTCTTCGCCGAGGCGGTCACCGCACGCACACTACTTGGGACAGGTCTCATTGTATTGGGTTGCCTTGTGAGCGCGCGAGGCGGGAGCCGCTAGCAATCGGATGGCTCCGCCGCCTATTACGACATGGTTTAACGTGCGAGCTGTTTGGCCAGCATAAAATCGTGATGGGGGAGATACAGCAGATCGGCGACTTTGCGTATCACGTGTTCTTCGTAGCGGCTCAGTGCGTCGTCCGCGAGCGCGACACGCCACATCATGGTCAGCAACTGACGTTTTTGGTCAACGGTGGCGATGTCATTAATCGTGCGGGTGAACTCGAACAGGCAGGTTGCCGCGTCTACGTTATCAGCGGCCTCCTCGGTGACGGTGGCGACGTCTTCCCCACTGAGCGCAAAATTTTCTGTGAGCAGTAAGCGGATCGACTCGCGCTCTGTCTCGTCGATAGTAAAATCAGATCGTGCCACCTCGAACATGAGCGCTGCACAAGAGAGCTCTAAGGCGCGCAGCGGCGTCTCGTCACTGGTTGCTTTGGTTCCCGAAAAAAGGGCTGTCAGTTTAGTTAGTAACACGAATAATAAGCATCCAAAGTGTCAGCGGAGCAGCGATTAATGGTGGGCCTACTGACCACGCTCGGTAGCCTGCTGTTTGATAATGAACCAGGTCATCAGCGCTAATAAAAAGATAACGCATTCGACGACTACTTCAGGTGTGGTGACGGCACCGCCATGGAGCGTCGCAGAAAGGATGCGCCCTGGCGCGACCAAGCCAACTAGGCACCCCCCTATTAAGACGAATACGGCATGTTGCCTGGCAGCACCCCAAAGCAGAAGCACTCCGACACCAATAGTAAAGGCAGCGGAATCGCCGATTTGGGCGCTTCTGCCCGTGCCATCGAGCAGGCTGGCGCCCACCAGGCCGGCTGCCGTCTCAGGTTGGTACCACCACATTCCACCCATGATCAGCGCGCCCAGCCCCGCAAGCCCAGTGAGTGTTCTCAATAAAGTCAGCATGTGAGTTTCCTTTCCAAATTCGCCGCCTAACAGGGTGCGCTCGGTAACAAGGCAATCACCTTTAATCGTGGCTAATCATAGCGTGCAAAGTTAACCCGCACTATCCGCAGAATCCAAAATTGCGGTGTAAAAGTCGACTGGTTAGAGCGCGTTGCGCTTAGCGGCCTAACTTATCCACCAAACTGTAGAAGAGCATCCCGGCAACTAATCCAGGCCAACGCAGTAGCGTGCCACCCGGAAAGCGGCGAGTGGGAACTGCAGTCATCAGATCAAATCGCGACGTATTGCCATCAATCGCCTCTGCCAGTAAACAGCCTGCCATAGTGGCCGTCGGGACACCGTGACCGGAAAAGCCTTGGGCGTACCACAAGTGCTCTCCGACCCGGCCGAAATCAGGCAGACGGTTAAGTGTAATGCCCACTGCGCCACCCCAGCCAAAATCAATTTTGACATCGCGGAGTTCTGGATAAATTTTGAGCATATGGGGGCGAACAAATGATTTGATATCGGCGGGGAATCGACTCGAATAATTTTCACCGCCACCAAATAATAAACGACCGTCGGCTGATAGCTTCCAGTAGTTGATCACAAACAACGTATCGGACATGGACACATTATCGCGGTTGATGCGTGACAATAGTTCCGCGGGCAACGGTTCAGTTGCGATCACAAAATTGTTGATCGGCATGATGTTCCCAGCCAGACGCGGTGCGATTTTACCGAGGTAGGCATTGCAGCCCAGCACCACCTGTTTGGCACGGACACAGCCTCGATCTGTTTTGACTGTGCCTGAACGACCGTCGGCAAGCGGTCGGCCACGAGTGCCCTCGTAGATCTTGACCCCCATTTTGGCGGCCGCACGCGCTAATCCCAGTGCGTACTTCAAAGGGTGCAAGTGCCGACAGCCCGTGTCGAGCAAGGCGCCATGAAACCCCCTGGCGCTGGTAAGCGCCGATGTCTGCTCTGGCGATAAGTAGGTCAGCCCTTCATAACCATAGACCGTTTCGAGATGTGCTTTTTCTGCTTGTAGTTCCTGAGCATGACTGGGTTTAGCCGCGAGATGGAGATTGCCAACACCGAGCTCACAGTCGATATCATGCTGGTCAATTAGCCCGCAGACTCGGTCTACTGCTTCGAGACTCAACTCCCACAGGGCTTTGGCGGTGTCGAGCCCAACCCACTCCTCAATTCGCGTCTGATCGACACGTTGACCGGTTCCTACATGACCGCCATTGCGTCCTGAGGCGCCCCATCCGATCCGTTCGGCTTCCAACAGCACCACGTCATACCCGCGCTCTCGCAGGTGTAGGGCCGTCGATAGCCCGGTATAACCGCCGCCAATGACACAAACGTCGGTGTCAATCTCGCCCTCAAGCGTAGAATAGGGCGCCAGCAAGGGGGCTGAATGAGCGTACCAACTGGTGGGGTATTCAGCTGGGTCTGAGGGTGTCAATTTACGGATCATGGATGGCATTATGCCGCTTGCTGGCGTGATGACGCCATCAGATACTATGCCTCGTGTTTTATTGCCCGCGGGGTTTTATGAGTCAACCGACCGACGAGATCGATTCCAGTAGCGCTGGGGCTTACGCTCCAGAGGGTAATTTTGATGCCTCGCAAGTGCCGCCTGCTGACATGGCCACTATTGAAGCATGGATCAAAGAGCACAATATTTCTGAGGTGGAATGCCTCGTACCGGACATGACCGGTAACGCGCGCGGAAAATTTATTCCTGCGCATCAGTTTATTGCTAACCGAGAAATTAAGTTACCTGAGTCGATTATGGTGCAAACGGTCACGGGCGAGTACACCGACGACCACTGGGACTTTGTTGAGCCGACCGATACCGATATGCTGCTGCGTCCCGATGCAAGCACGCTGCGTATGGTGCCTTGGGGCCGCGAACCTACCGCGCAGGTGATCGCCGACTGCTACAAAACCGATGGTGAGCCACATCCCTTATCCACCAGAAATGTACTGCGCTATGTGCTTGGTCTCTATGAGGAAGCTGGGCTAAAGCCGGTGGTGGCACCTGAAGTGGAGTTTTTTCTGGTCCACAAAAATACGGATCCTGATTATGAGTTGATTCCGCCCAAGGGGCGTTCAGGTAGACGAGAGGTGGCAAGACTCTCTTACAGTATTGATGCTGTAGCGGAATTTGAAGATTTCGTTGAAGACATGTACGACTTTGCTGATCAGCAAAAACTCGATGTCGATACGCTGATTCACGAAAACGGTGCCGCTCAGCTCGAGATCAACTTTAATCATGGTGATCCCCTCGCAATGGCCGATCAGGTCTTTGTCTTTAAGCGCACGGTGCGTGAGACCGCCCAGCGCTACGGCATGTACGCCACCTTTATGGCCAAGCCCATGCAGCGCGAGCCCGGTTCAGCATTGCATCTTCATCAAAGCGTGCTCGACCTCGAAACGGGCAAAAACATCTTTACGACGCCGGACGGGAAACCAAGCCAGGCGATGATGGAGTACATGGCTGGGTTGCAACGTTACACCCCAGAGCTCATTAGTTTTTACGCGCCCAACGTTAACTCATATCGCCGTTTGGCGCCGGATATTTCGGCACCGATCAACTTGAGTTGGGGGTTCGACAACCGCACTACGGCATTTCGAGTGCCCAATTCTGATGCCGCTAACTTGCGCATTGAAAATCGCTTTCCCGGCGTCGATGCGAACCCGTATTTGGCGATCACGGCGTCGCTTGCCAGCGGATTATTAGGGATGCGCCAGCATTTGCAGCCCACGGCACCACACCAAGGCACCGCCAACGAAGACAGTGTCGGCGTGGCTCGGACATTGGAGGAAGGTGTGCGTAAGCTGAACGACACCCCAGAGTTGCAGGCAATGATTGGTGAGTTGTTTATGCGCGCTTATGCAGCCGTAAAACTGGATGAGTTTGAGGAATTTAATCGGGTGATCAGCTCCTGGGAGCGTGAACACCTTTTGCTTCAAGTGTGATCCAGCTCCATATGAACCAAAACCTTGAGTGTGCAATGACTTATGAGTGAGTCGGTACTGTCTTATCAACTTTATCGGTGGGCGAAGTATTTTATTTACGCCATGCTGTCGCTCAATATTTGGTTTTTTCTTGCTGAGGAACTCGCTAGCGCACAATTTGCGCTTGAAGCCGATGACACTGCGGTGATGGGTATCCAGCTATTTTCAGCGACGCTCGATACCATTGCTTGGGTGATTTTATTGCTGCTGTTTGAGGCTGAGACAGCGGTGATACCCGATCATCGTTTGAAGGGTCTGCTTCGACTCGCGATTCACGTTGTGCGAATGCTGTGTACGCTGGCGATCTGTTTGGCTTTTTTGGGTTATATCGCCGAGTGGAGAACCTTGTTGGCGAGCATGCCGGTTACCCACAGCGCTTGCAGCCTTGTTTCGGATAATTGGGTGGTCATGCTCAAGCTTGACGAATTTATTCCGCTGACTGCGGGCAACTGTGCGCAGTGGGGGTCCGATACGAAAGTTGTATCGGGATTGGAGCATGTGCTTGCCGCCCCCTCTGGCTTACTGGCCGCTCAGCGCTTAGCGCTGGTTGATGTCATCAATGCTGGCGCCTGGATACTTGTGGTGGTGCTGCTAGAAATCGATGTCAGAGTGCTAACACGATGGGACGACATGTCGCGATATGCAGTGCATCTATGGAAGGGCGTCAAACTCATGCTCTATACGACGCTCGTCGTGGCCGCCATTTTTTGGGGCTTTAAGGGCAATTTCCTTGATTTCTGGGACGCCGCGCTGTGGCTATTTGCTTTTGTCTTTATCGAGCTCAACGTCTTTGAGTGGCAACAAGAGATTCGCGATGACCCCGATGGTAGTCAACCCGATGTTTGAGTCAGGTTCAGCCCCTTTGGCTAGGTAGTGGTCCTAGCTTGAGTGGCACACTGCTCTAGCGTCTGCTCCAGATCCTGATCGAGAACCTAGTCAAGCTCATAGTCGAGATCATAGTCGCCCAGCTCTTCCCGTAATCGCAGTATTTCAAGGCGCTTTTCTGCACGCCGCCGTTTGGCAGCTTTGAGCGCTTTTTCAGTTGCGGTATCGGTCAAAATGAAGGAACTCAGCTCGTCGTCATTGAGGTCGTCAAGGGCCTGTTCGAAAAACTCATCCGATGGCTCTTCGGTTATGACGGTTGTTTCTCTCTCACCCATAAATCACCCCCCGATGATCTTGAACAAAAGGTCAGCCTTGGGCTGATGAGTGTCATGACAACGCAGTAATGCCATCGCCACAAGCATTTTTTTGATCTGACACAACTTAGCCTAAATAACTAATGGCGCTAAGGGTCGACGCCTTTTAAGCAGAATGTCGGCTTTATTTGATGGTATTTGCGACGGTCTTCGCCAGCGTATCAGCAATGGATTCTGGCGTTTCGTCGTCAGAATCAATGATCACGTCGCCATAGTGTTCATATAACGGCACGCGCTCTGCATAGAGGTCACTCAGTGTTTGCTGCCCCTCTGATGCAATGCCTCGCTGGGGGGCAAGCGAAACCCGATACTCAATGGTTTCTAAGCGTGCACGCAGGTAAATGACGAGCGAATTTGCGGACAGCCGCGCCATAATCTTCTCGCTATAAACGACAGAACCCCCCGTTGAAATGACCGATGAGGATAATGGCATGGCGGTTAAAACCTGTTCTTCGATGGCACGAAAAGCGGTATTCCCGCGAGCATCTACGATTTGTTGCAGGGTCAGATTCTCCTGCGCCTCTATCAGATTATCTGTATCCAGTAGATCAAGGCCTAGCTGCTTCGCTAATACTTTTCCGACCGTGCTTTTGCCGCAGCCAGGCATACCGATCAGCGTAATAATATTTGAGGACACAATATGATGCGGCTCCCTGCGCGATAGTGAGTTTCGATGTTGGCGGCGTAGCTTACTTTATACGATGGGCAGTTTGTCCCTATCAATCCCTTTCCACTCTGCTTCATCCTGATTGTGCTCAGACGGCACTGATCCTTCCGATGTACTGCTTTATTTGCTTTGACACCTCAGCTGGCCCAGTCCCGTTTGGCTTTAAATTGTTGAGACAGGTATGCCATCTGATCGGCCAGCACCCGCTCTTTAGCGAGGTAGTGCCATTCGTAAGTGTTCGGTTTAAAGGGCACCGCTAATAGCGGCATCGACGCCTCTTCCGGGGTTTGGCAGTCTTTGAGCCAGTTACAACGTTTGCAGGCTGCCACCACGTTTTCCCATTTATTGGTGCCGCCACGCGAGATCGGTATGACATGATCCCGAGTCAAGTCACTGCGCCGAAACTGGCTGCCGCAATACAGACAACGGTGATCATCGCGGCGGAATAGGGTGCGGTTACACAGTGGCGGCGTGAAATGATTCAGCACCCTACCTTCGAGGGCAATAATGGGCTGCAGCACGATTTCAGATCGGATGCCCGTCAGTCGTTGAATGCCGCCAAAAACGGGGGCTAATGATTCGCCAATACCATAGAGCACTCCGCCACGAGCATAGGCGGTGATCGCTTCGTTGAGTGTTAGCCACCCTCTCGGTTGGCCTGATACATCCAGCTTGAGAATCGCTTGCATGGGCCTCGCTCACTGGTTTTGTAGACCGTACTGAAAAATCTAGCACATGACAATCGCGGAGCTCGAAAAGGCTGGCGACTTCGCATCAAGACGTATGGGCTCAGCCGGCGATTAAGCAGGCGTTACACAGCGGTCCATTCTGCGCAGACCAGCTCGTGATCACCATCGAGTATTCGGCCTTGAAAACACTCCCCAGCCTGTACCATACCGACACCGGCTGGCGTCCCTGTCATGACGATATCGTAGTCCTCCAGCTGACAAAATTGAGCCAGCTCTTGCAGGATAATAAGGGGGGGGTAGAGCATGAGACTGACGTCTCCCTTTTGGCGCAGACTGCCGTCGACCTGAAGTTCGATGCCCAGCTGATCTAGTGACTTCGGTGCGGGCACAAAGTCGCTAAACAGCGCCGATCCGGTAAAGGCTTTACTGCGCTCCCAAGGTAGCCCAGCCGCTTTGAGCTTGGCCTGGGTCGCGCGTTTAGTGAGGTCTAAGCCAAAACCAACAGCGCCGACTTGGCCATCGAGCATCATGAGACAAATCTCCCCTTCGTAGTGCAGAGGCTCGTCCATCACTGAAACCAGATGTTGTCCAATGGCGGTTGAGGGTTTCATAAAAACCACCATGTCGTCAGCGGGCACAGACGCCATTTCTGCAATATGAGCGGCGTAATTTTTGCCAATGCAAACAACCTTTCCGGGTTTGACCGACTGACCATTGAAGGTGACTGGCTGCATATTTTTTCCTTTCTATAGACGACACTATAAGGGGATTTTGGGTGGGTTGTCTGGCGCGAATCTGGATCGAATAATGCCCAGGATTACGGTACTCTCCCACCCCTGAAGATCGACAAGACAAAAATTAAAGGGGTAGCACATGCACTGGTTACGAACTCTGATCGCGGCTGGGTGTTGGTATCTCCTGACACCATTGGCATCGGCAGTGGATCAACCCAATATTTTGGTGATTTGGGGTGACGATATTGGATTTTGGAATCTCTCCACTAACAATATGGGGATGATGGGCTATCAGACCCCCAACATTGACCGCATTGCTAATGAGGGGGCTAAGTTCACTGACTACTACGGCCAGCAAAGCTGTACCGCCGGGCGCTCTGCTTTTATCACCGGTCAGTCGCCTATCCGCACTGGCCTGACGAAGGTAGGCACTCCTGGTTCAGATATGGGCATTCAACCGGAGGATGTCACTCTCGCGAGCCTACTCAAGGAGCAAGGCTATGCCACCGGGCAGTTTGGTAAAAACCATCTGGGCGACCGCGATGAGTTCTTGCCGACAGAACATGGCTTTGATGAGTTTTTTGGCAATCTCTATCACCTAAACGCGGAGGAGGAGCCTGAGGATCCTGATTACCCCAAGAGCCCTGCGTTCAAAAAAATGTTTGGTCCGCGAGGCGTGGTGCATAGCTTTGCGGATGGGCGGGTCACGGATACCGGCCCGTTAAACCGAAAGCGAATGGAAACAGTGGATCTCGAGTTTTTAGAGGGCGCACAGCAATTTATTAATCGGGCAGCGGCCGATGATAAGCCGTTTTTTGTTTGGCTTAACTCGACGCGGATGCATTTCTTTACCCATACACCTGAGGAAGAGATCGGTCTGTCGGGGCAGGGCTTTTATAACGATGCCATGGTAGGACATGACAATCTGGTGGGGCGGATGCTGGATCAGCTTGATGAACTGGGCATAGCCGATAACACCATTGTGCTGTACAGCACCGATAATGGTCCCCACTTTAATACGTGGCCGGACGCCGCTATCACCCCGTTCCGAAGCGAAAAAAATACCAACTGGGAAGGCGGGTTCCGCGTTCCCGCGATGATCCGCTGGCCGAACAAGATTGCATCGGGCACGATTTTTAATGACATCATGTCGCATGAAGATTGGGTGCCGACGTTACTGTCAGCGGTGGGCCGGCCCACTATTGCGGATGAGTTGAAAGCGGGTGTCACCATCAATGGTCGTGATTATCACAATCATCTCGACGGCTACGATTTTTTGCCGTATCTAACCGGCGAGGTTGATAACGGCCCGCGTGACACCTTTTATTATTGGAGTGATGACGGGCTGCTCACCGCCATGCGGGTGGGTGATTGGAAGGTGGTCTTTGCTGAGCAGCGGGCCAAGGAATTTGATGTTTGGCGCGAGCAGTTTGATACCCTCAGGATTCCTAAGGTATTTCACCTGCGTCGTGATCCTTTCGAGCGCGCTGATCAAAACTCGAACACCTACAACGATTGGTGGGTGCGGGTTGCTCTACCACGGATCGGGATTGCAAGGGTCGCGCTACAGGGCTTTATGGCATCACTTAAGGTATACCCGCCAAGACAACGACCGGCCACCTTTACGATTGATCAGATGATGGAATCGCTCTACGAATAAGAGTGCGTGTTGCGTGGGTTAATCGATGAGGCATCGGTTTGTCATCGGTGGGATCGCTCATAACCTAGTCAGCACAAAAAAAAGGCGGGCAGTTTGCCCGCCTTTTTACTGCAGATCGTTGAGATGGATCAGTGCCCTGAGGGGTCCACTTCCCAGGCATCGGTGAGATACGCATGCACGATGCCGCCATCAACGGCGATGGTTTCGCCCACCACGTAGTTGCCGGACCGCGCCGCCAAATAAATCGCTACGCCCGCCATGTCTTCGTCGTTGCCAATGCGACCTGAGGGCACGTGTTTGCCGACCGTGTCTCCCAGGTCTCGTGCCGCCTTATTCATGTCGGATGCAAAAGCTCCAGGAGCAATGCCGGTTACTAAAATGCCATCTTTGACCAGACGCGCAGCAAGGCGTCGCGTGAGCTGAATCACTGCCGCTTTAGAGGTTTGGTAACTGTAGGTTTCCCAAGTGTTGAGCCGCAAGCCATCGATAGAAGCGATATTGATGACTTTGGCAGGCTGCTCGGCAGAGGCGCCGGCTTTGAGTAAGCCGTGCAAGGCCTGAGTCAGGAAGAAAATGGATTTCACGTTGAGATCCATCACCTTATCCCATGCCGACTCAGGAAAAGTTTCAAACGCCTCGCCCCATGCCGCACCGGCGTTGTTGACCAGAATATCGATTGCATCCTCTTTGTCTGCCATGGTGGCGGCGAGGGCTTTACAGCCCTCTACGGTCGAGATGTCCTCGGGCACCGCAATACAGTTAGGCCCCAACTCAGCCGCGACCGCCTCGCAGACATCTGCTTTGCGACTGGAGATATAAACCTTGGCGCCTTGAGCAATGAACCCAGTGGCAATCATCTTGCCAATACCGCGAGAACCGCCTGTCACCAAAGCCGTTCGACCTGTCAGCGAAAAGAGAGAGTGCGTATCCATGTGGAAATCCTATAAGTTAAAAAAGAGTGGGATGCAGCGCGCGAAGTCAACACCGCCCAAAAACCGGCACACATTATGCCATGAGTCGCTGCGTAGTGAGTTCTCTGGCGATCTGAAAAGGGACTTTTAGTGACCGAACAGCTTGGTTCAGAGTTTTCAGCGCCATCATGGTGAGCGGCGACTGGCACAGTAATCTGCCATCGCAGGCACTGGCTTAGGCGTTAGCCGTGACTTGCCAGAATTGGCCTGCCAGAGTGATACCGCCGTTTTCAGTGAAAAAGGGTGTGAGGGCGTTAGCGACACGTCCGCGAACCGGTTGTTGCAGCGCGTCTGGCGCCTCGCGCACCATTTGAGCAATGGGGCCGATCTTGACGAGATGCTCCACGATCTCACTGAGGGGCAATCCAGCGCCAAATATCAAATCATGACTCAGGGGCGTGATACTGATATCACTGAATCCGGACCGGGATAAAATGGAATGGACATAGTCGGACTCAGCAAAAGCAAAGGGCCCCGGCGCGTGTGGCGGCATCTCAGGAGGGGCAGGTAGCAATTCTAGGGCCGCTTGGGCGGGCACCGTCATAAAGGGATTCACTGTTCGCGATTGCCAGCAGCAAAAGGCCAGTGTCCCTGAAGCGGTTAGGGCGTGATGAATATTACGGAAAGCGGCGACGGGCTCCTCGAAAAACATGACGCCAAAACGAGAGAACACGTGCTCGAAACTCTCGGGCTGGAACGGATGAACTTGCGCATCGACTTCCAAAAAGTTGATAGGAGCCCGCTCGGGTGCCTTCTCTGCTGTGAGCTCTCGCGCTACCGACAGCATCGGCGCGGAGATATCGACGCCAAGGACCGATCCGCCAGCCCCGATTCGAGTCGCTAGGCTCAGGGTAGGATGGCCACAGCCACAGCCAATGTCCAACGCACGCGCGTGAGGTTCAAAACGGAACGCGTCCATTACGGTCTCGCCAATGGGTTGGAGCATTGCCTCCATCAGCGCGTCATAAGCAACCCAATTGCGACCGGTGTCACCATTCCAGAATTCGATTTGGCTTTTGTTTTGCATGAGCAGCACCGTGTTAGGGGATGGGCAATACACCAATAGCATCGGTGCGCAGGCTACCGAGATACAGCGTGTCACCGCAAGGTGTCACGCCCGTAATGTAATGGAAGGCACTTTCTTGATCCTGCAGATTGTGGGTGACCTCGCCTTGGAGATTGACACCGATAATAAAGCTGGCCGGCTCGGCGGCCGCCTCAAGCAGGTGAATCGGTAAGAAGGACAACAGCGCACGTAACCTAGGCCAAGGCGCAATGTCATCTAGGCTGGCCCTCAGTGAAGGCATTGCAATCCAAAACGTATCGACGCCATCGAAGCGAATGTTGTCGGGTGTGCCGGGGAGTTCATCGATAAACAGTTCTTGTTGCCCGGCACGCTCTCCCCTCAGCCACAGTCGATGGACTCGCCCCAATCCCGTCTCGTTGACCAGCACGAAGTCATCGTTGGGCCCTAGCGTCACGCCGTTGGCAAAAAATAGATCGCTGATCATGATCTGAATGTCTTGAGTGGCCGGATCAAATCGCAGTAGCCGTCCAGTTTGGCTTCCTTCAAAGAAATCAAGCGCGACCTGTGAATAGTCG
>CAJWWJ010000023.1 GCA_913048575.1 uncultured Halieaceae bacterium | reverse complement strand
CTGAAAGCGCAGGAATGGTCGATAAAAGTACCAGAAGTGGCGACGAGCGTTGGTCATTAATGATCAGTATCGCCAGCGGATACTGCCAGACCACTTGCATTGCCAGCAATCCCAATGTGACCGGTAAGGAACTGCCCACCATCAGGGTAAGTCGCTGATACGCATGATCGCGGTGGGCTACGTGTGGCGCTTGTCCCAATGCGAGACGAATCAACAGCGTGATACTGGCATCCAGAAAAAAAGGCATCATCAGTACGACCCATGCCCAACCCAACAGCCTCGATTGATCAAAAGCCATTAGCCCCAATACCGCAAGAAAAAATCCGAGTGGTATCGCGCCTGCATCACCCATAAAGAGCTTAGCGGGAGGCCAGTTCAGCCACAGCAAGGGCAGACCACACACAGCAGCCCAAGCGCACCACTCAACCCAGCCGGAGTTATCAGAGAGGCCAAAATGGGCCATCAAACCCAATCCCACCGACACACATAGGAGCTGCGCAGTCGCTAATCCATCTGCGCCATCCATAAAATTGAAAAGATTGATGCACCAAGCAACACCCACCCCCACCGCAATTACAGCAACACCCGACATAGGAGATTCGGGGAACATCAGCCAAGGCGTCAGTAAACCCACCGCCACATAGCACAGCAATCGCAAACTGCTGGCTAATCCCCAGCGATCATCGATCAACCCAATCACAGTTAGCAGCGCGAGGAACACCGCGACAATCTGCGCGCCGTCTACCGGGGGCCCCAATGCCACCAGTGCAGCGAGCAAGCTGACTGGTACGACCCCAGCGCCGACTACGGTCGCCTCGGCGTGGAGGCCTCGATCAGTCGGATGGTCCACTAAACCCCAATAAGGCGCGACTTTAAGATAAAGCAATAATCCTAATGTGGACGCAACCAGCAAGCACAGAAGGAGCATCACAAAGATGGTTCGGCCAGACAGAGGGAGTCCAGCGTCCATTTTGGCTGCCAACCCGAAATGGAGGGTTGAGCACCAATCCAATAATGCTGAGTGAGCGCCCGCCAGGTCGCGCCGGGCTCCAATGCGCCACGCCAATCCAAAGCACGCCCCCCCCAGCGACATAACCACTCGGGCGTCATTCCCCAGCATCTGCCGGCGGACAGTGCTGAGGAGATCCGCGCCGCATCGTATTGCTGCCCGTCGGTGACGGCCAACACCGTTGAGGGCGCTGTTCTCGGCAAAGACTGCGCCGCACGATCGACAATCAGCTCAATTAAGTCGGGCCGGCTAACCAAGCATCGATTCCCCACCGCAGGGAGCGCGGCAGGCCACCAGCGCATCAGATGAGCGAGTCTCGCAAGATTTGCCGTGAGCTCTTTATCGTAGATCAGTGCGGGCCGGATGATAGTTAATGCTTGTTCGTGACGCTGGCAGATCGCTTTGAGTGCGATCTCCGACTGCCATTTCGATGCGGCGTATCCATCGTTAGGCTCGGGATAGAGCGTGGCATCACTGTCTGCGATATGCGCCGCAGCCGGCACCGTATTGAGCGAGCTGATAAATAGAAAATGAGGCACGCCCATACGACCGGCAGCATCAGCCAGCTGCCTCGTTGCCTGAACATTGACTCGCTCATAATCTGCCCAACTTGCCAAACGATGTGCCAAACCACCGCAGTGAATCACGCAAGAGACGTCGCGAAAAAGCGCCTCGGTAGGCATGCTGGGACTATCTTGATCGTAAAAGCCCCAGTCATGCTCCCAGCCCGAAGGCGCCTGTCGCCCTGCGACGCGCGCTTTCAGGCCACGAGTGCGGAGTGCAGCACACAGTGCTCGTCCGAGATAGCCGGTTGCCCCGGTCAAGAGAAGCACGGTGCGCGCTCCTTCATGGCATTACTGTAGGCGGATGACATCACGATTTTTATCAATCGTGGCCTGACCAATGCCTTGAACCGAAGCCAACTCCTCGATCTGCTCAAATGGCCCGTACGCCTCTCGATACTCAATAATGCGAGTGGCCTTAGCGAGCCCCACACCCTCTAGCGCTTCTGCCAACGATTCTGCAGTAGCGAGATTAATATTGACGGGCGCTTCTGCAAACGACGTCATGGGCAAAGCGCCAAAGCACATCACCATGAGTCCCATCACACAAGCTCGTAGGGTACGAAGGAAAGCGTCATCCCGCCGAGACTCCAAAGGTGTCGGCAGTGACCGGACTTGCGCTAGTGACAAAAATTGCGTCTTCATATTACATGCTCCATAAGTTAATCATCAGTGAATCCCGGTAGTGGGATACTGAGCAACTATGAAGATCGCCGTGACACCGGGACAGATCACCGATCGCAACCATGCTTTAACGACTGGCATTGATGCTTAATGATTCAACAATCTGTGTTGCCGTAGTGGCCGGATTGTGTGATTGGGTAATCGATCGACCCACAACCAGATGGGTTGCCCCCGCCTCCATTGCGCCGCTAGGGGTGAATACGCGTCGCTGGTCTCCTGCATCGTCTCCCGCTTGTCGGATTCCTGGCGTCACCAACAGAAAACCAGGGCGTTGATGCTGTGACAAAAGCGCCGCCTCCGCCGCTGAACACACCACACCATCTAACCCCACTTTTTCAGCGAGCGCAGCCAGCTCACGAACACGATCGATCGGCTCTGCGTCCCACCCTAATTCAGCCAGATCGTCGCGCTGCATGCTTGTCAGAACCGTTACGGCGATCAAGTAAGGACGTTTGGTAAAACTCGACAGCGCGTCCCGCGCAGCGGACATCATGCGAGACCCGCCAGAGGCGTGCACATTCACCATCCAGACACCCAATTCAGCTGCCGCCGCCACAGCACGACCCACCGTATTCGGGATATCGTGGAACTTAAGATCCAGAAAAATCTCAAACCCCAAGTCCTGCAACGCTAGGACAATACTCGGGCCGGCCGCAGTAAACAGTTCTTTTCCCACCTTTAAACGCACCATCCCTGGGTCTAGCTGTCGCGCAAGGCGGAGTGCTTCTTCTGCGGATCCATAGTCGAGAGCAACGATTAAAGGGCTGTCCAGTAAGGGCTTTTCACGGTCAGACATGAGCATCCTGTGGCACGGCGCCTAAATAATGAATTGAATCCCAATGCCGACATCCCGGGCAACGCCAGTGACGGGATTGCCCTGTAAAGCCACAGTGATCGCAAGCGTATCCCTGCTTGTTTTGCGTCAACTGCTCGAGAATACGTCGCTCAGGTTGATCATTCTCCTCTGGCAGACCGCTCAGTAACAGCGCAGTCGCGACAGCAACGGAAGGATTATCCGCTAAGGTCAGTCGCAAGAAATGGTCAGCTGCGGCTCGATCTTTTTCAGCTTCCAATTCGGCGGCGAGCGTCAACGCTAACAAGGGGGCAGGTTGCTGCTCATAATAACGCTGGAGCACCGCACTGTAAGCACTCTCGCCGCCTTGGTCCGCGCAAATTCGCGACAGCAAGTCCAGTAGCTCGGGCGTGCAGGTCCGGCCGCTAGCCATGATCACCTCAAAATGCCCTATCGCTTCCTTCGATGACCCTTCCAACAGTGACGCATTAGCCAAGCCCATGCGCGCCCGTAAGTCATTGCCGTTATCGCGCAGCGCATCGTGATAGTACTGCCGCGCCGACGATGAATCCTGCTCAGTGATGGCCGCTTCAGCCTGCTCACAAAGATAATGGCAACGCAATTGATGGGCAGACTGACCATGCCCTGCCGCCAAAGGATCTTCTGACAATGACAGCGCGATCAGGTTTTCTGCGGTAACCACTGCCTCTGACCATTCGCGCTGTGCCTCGAAAACCTCGAGTAAATGTCGCTGTGCCGTCGCGTTCAGGTCTGGTGACTCATCGGAAAGGTCTCGCAATAGTTGCTCGGCTCTGTCGTAAAGTCCGGCAGCGATAAAGTCACGCGCTAATTCGAGATGGACTTGATGTAGTTGCACCACCGTTAAGTGAGAGCGCGCTAATAAATTTTGGTGAATACGAATGGCGCGATCCACTTCTCCGCGTTTTCTCAAAACGCTACCCAGCGCAATGTGGGTATCTAAGGTTTCCTCATTCACTGACAACGCCTCTGTAAAGGCATCGATCGCGTCTTCCTCCTCCCCGTCGAGCAAGAAATTAAACCCGCGATAATACTGCGAAGGTAACTGTGCTCGAGCGGCATCATCCATTCTCAAGCCGCCTCGAGCGAGTGTCCAACCTCCCGCGACAGCCAGCACTAACAGCAGTAGCAACAAGGCATTATTAGCGATCATCAGCGTGACCCTTTTGCGTCTCTAACAGAAGCCGGTCGTAACGTTTACGAAGACCACGAATAGTGGCTGCTCGACGAAGCGCAATCAGCGATCCGGCCCCCAAGCCAAGCAAAACACCCAGCCCCAACGCCAGCAATAACCAAATCGCGATAGACTGCTCAGGTAGTTGGAACAGCAACAAATCCAGTGGAACCGCTTGCGTGTTCTGCAACGCAAAGAGGCCACCAGCGATAAGGGCAGAGAGAGCAAACAAGACGGTCAGACATTGTCTTAACAACCGCATCGTCAGAAGCCAGACTTAACCGCCAGATTGACTCGGTCTCGCAGCTCTTTTCCGGGCTTGAAGTGAGGGACATGCTTCGCGCGCAGATCGACCGAGTCACCCGTCCTCGGGTTACGTCCCTGGCGCGGCTCGCGGTAGTGAAGTGAAAAGCTGCCGAATCCGCGGATTTCGATCCGCTCACCTGACGACAAGGTCTCTGCCATTTGGTCTATCAGTAGCTTCACCGCCAGTTCCACATCTTTGGCGCTTAACTGGCTCTGACCATCCGCCATCAACTCAATCAGCTCACTCCGGGTCATCGTCTTGTCTCTCCGTCACTTAACGCCATTCTCGCCGACCCCAAACTTATTGACAAGTCCTTCATTTTCAAACGGTTTTAGTGCCCCAACGCCTCACGTATCACCCATAAAAAAGGCCGGCAAAAGCCGGCCTTCATTGGAGGGCTCAAACGACCTCACTGATCGTCCATCTGCGCCTTAATCAGGTCGCCGATAGTGCCGGGCGATGACGATTCATCCTGCTCTTTCAAGGACGCAACGGCTTCTTTTTCGTCGTCAATGTCCTTCGCCTTGATGGACAGACCCAAAGCCCGCGTCTTGCGGTCTACATTGATCACTTTCGCCTCAACCGAATCGCCAACGTTCAGTTCAGAACGCGCATCATCGACGCGGTCAAAGCTGATGTCTGCAGCCTTAAGATAGCCATCCACTTCGTCCGAGAGCTTAATAACTGCTCCTTTGGCATCGACCTCAGTCACTTTGCCGGTCACCAAGCTGCCACGATCATTATCGCTCACGTATAAGGAGAACGCGTCCTCCTCCAACTGCTTAATGCCTAACGAAATGCGCTCTCGCTCAGGATCGATCGATAGGATCACGGTCTCGATCTCGTCACCTTTCTTGTAATTACGAACCGCCTCTTCACCCGTCTCATTCCAGCTAATATCGCTGAGATGCACTAGGCCATCAATACTGCCCTCTAGCCCAATGAAGATACCGAAGTCAGTAATAGACTTGATGCTACCGGAGATCTTATCGCCCTTGGCGTGATCGTCAGCAAAGGCATCCCAGGGATTGCGTGTGCACTGCTTGATGCCAAGCGAAATGCGTCGTCGCTCCTCGTCGATATCGAGGACCATCACTTCCACTTCATCCCCTAATTGAACGATTTTCGATGGGTGGACGTTCTTATTAGTCCAGTCCATCTCTGAGACGTGAACGAGTCCTTCAACACCCTCTTCGATCTCTGCGAAACAGCCGTAATCGGTCAGGTTAGTCACTTTGGCTACGACACGACTGCCCTCTGGGTAACGACCCGTAATCTGTACCCAAGGATCTTCACCCAGTTGCTTCAGACCCAGTGACACGCGGTTACGCTCTCGGTCAAATTTGAGGATTTTGACATCGAGCTCTTGTCCCACTTCTACAATCTCGCTGGGATGCTTGATGCGCTTCCACGCCATGTCGGTGATGTGTAGCAAACCATCGACGCCGCCCAAATCGACGAATGCGCCATAATCCGTCAGGTTCTTCACCACGCCTTTGACCGATTGGCCTTCCTGCAGATTCTGCAACAATTCTTCGCGTTCGGCGCTGTTAGCAGACTCCATCACGGCTCTGCGCGAGACCACGACGTTATTGCGCTTCTGATCAAGTTTAATGACCTTGAATTCGAGCTCTTTGCCTTCAAGGTGCGTTGTCTCTCGGATAGGACGGACATCGATCAACGATCCAGGCAAAAACGCCCTAATCGAATCAATATCAACCGTAAAGCCGCCTTTGACCTTGCCGTTAATCACGCCCATGACCACTTCATCAGCGACATGCGACGCTTCCAGTATTTTCCAAGCCTCGGCGCGTTTGGCTTTCTCTCTCGATAACTTGGTTTCACCAAAACCGTCTTCGACCGTCTCGAGGGCAACTTGAACTTCGTCCCCGATACTGAGACTGCATTCGCCATTGGCATTAGTGAACTGATCGAGGGGGATCACCCCTTCCGATTTCAGGCCCGCGTGAACGGTTACCCACTCGTTATCGATGTCGATGACAACGCCGGTAACAATTGAACCGGGTTCCATATCGACAGTTTGGAGGCTTTCTTCAAAGAGTTCGGCGAAGGATTCGCTCATGATGGTGTCCTACGGTAACGGGGCAACGTGCACCCCTTCCAGCTACTAGACTTAGCCGGGTTTATTGTCTCGACGCTTCGGCGGAGTCCAGCCGTTTCTCCGAAGCCTCTCCCATAATCTCTCTGGCGCTTGCCAATTCACACACTTGGCTCAACACTTCACCGGCAGACAATGCGGTGCTATCGAGCACGATGGCATCGTCGGCTGGTACTAAGGGCGAGGCTGACCGGGATTCGTCCCGAGCATCACGCTCTCTGATGGCCGCCAGAAGGCGCGGGAGACTAACACTCTCCCCACGACCCTGCAACTGATGGTAACGGCGCTCTGCCCGGGCCTCCGCACTGGCAGTCAAAAAGACTTTCAGGTCAGCACTCGGAAATACAACGGTGCCCATATCTCGGCCATCGGCAACCAAGCCCGGCAATCTCGCCAGTTCCCGCTGTCTGAGTAGCAAAGCCTCGCGCACTTCCGGTAATGCTGCGACCGTCGACGCACTGATGCCACCCTCCTCCGAGCGGATCTCACGGGTGACATCCTCTCCGGATAACCAGACGGACACGCCCTCAGCGCCGGGCTGAAAGGTGACATCCAAGCTACGAGCAACAACGGCCACTTGCCGTGCCTGGTCGAGTGGGACGCCACCGGATAAACATGCCAGCCCTACGACCCGATAGAGCGCACCACTGTCCAACAGATTCCAACCTAGAGTGTCCGCCAGGCTTTGTGCCAAAGTGCCTTTACCCGCTCCGCTTGGGCCATCCACGCAAATGACAGGCGCCTGCCCTGCAGCCGCTCCTGTCATGATGCCGTCACAGTCAGCCGCAGACCGGTGTTAGCCGCTAATTCAGCGAACCCTGGAAAAGATGTCGCGACGTGAGCACAGTCCGTCACAATGATGGGATCAGAGGCACGCAAAGCTGCCATCGCAAAACTCATCGCAATGCGGTGATCGTGATGCGTCGTAATCACGCCACCCGATGGCGTGCCGCCAACCACGGTGATGCCATCCGGTGCCACGGTATTGCCGATACCCAGCTGGGTCAGGCCCTCTGCCATGCTGGCGATGCGATCACTTTCCTTGACACGCAGCTCCTCAGCACCTCGCAGCACCGTTACGCCCTCAGCGCAGGCCGCTGCCACTAAAATCGCGGGCAATTCGTCGATGGCCAAAGGCACTTCTTCAACAGGAATATCGATCCCACGCAGGGGTGCATAACGAATACGAAGATCTGCCACTGGCTCACCGCCCACGGTGCGCGCTTGACTGACTTCGATATTGGCACCCATCGCCCGCAAAATCGTAATAACACCATCGCGGGTTGGGTTTAAGCCCACATGTTCCAGAATCAAATCCGAACCGGGGGCGATTGACGCACCCACCATAAAAAATGCCGCGGACGAAATGTCCGCGGGAATATCAATCTCTGTGCCACGGAGAACGCCTCCACCTGCCACACTAATCACCCCCTTTTCGCGACTGACGCTGTATCCAAAGCCCGTCAACATACGCTCCGTATGATCGCGTGTGGGCGCGGGCTCTGTCACACTGGTGCGACCCGACGCGTACAACCCAGCAAGCAAAACGCTAGATTTGACTTGCGCACTCGCAACCGGTAAGTCGTAATGAATACCGTCCAAAGCGCTCGCCCCCTGAATGTGCAGTGGCGGACAGCCTTCGCGCGAATCGATCGTCGCGCCCATTTGCGTCAGCGGATTAATGATCCTGCCCATAGGGCGGCGCAACAGTGACTCGTCTCCTGTCAGCACGGTATCAAACGACTGTCCCGCCAAGAGCCCCGCCATCAGTCGAATACTGGTGCCGGAATTACCAAGATCCAGCGTCTTCGACGGTGCCTGAAGGCCGCGCAGGCCGACACCCTCAATTGTTAGCCGACCCGATTGAGGATCACTGATTTCGACCCCCATCGCGCGGAAGGCCGATAGCGTCGCGAGGGCATCCTCCCCTTCTAGGAACCCACTCACCGAGGTGCGGCCTTCTGCAATCGCGCCCAGCATAATCGAGCGATGCGACATCGATTTATCGCCCGGTACACGAATGCGCCCTGTGAGCTTGCCTCCCGGCGCCAAAGAAAACTGCATTAGCCTGAGGACTCCTCGTTCTTGAGAATCGGGTTTAGAATCCCATCATGCCCGCGCCGCAAGCCGCGGCAGTCGCTGAACAACGCCTCCAAAGCAGCGCCGTCGCGTTCTGCAATCAGCGTCCTCAACTGGTCATGCTCCCTTGAGACTGCATCCATTGCCTCCAATATTGCGTCTCGGTTGGCCAAAGCAATGTCGCGCCACATTATCGGGTCAGAACCCGCTATCCGAGTCATATCCCGCAAGGCACCACCACCGTGTTTCATAGGATCTAACACGTGGCCGCCCAGCATTGCCGTTAGCGCATACGCCACCATGTGAGGCATGTGGCTGCTGGCCGCCAATGCCGCATCATGGTCAGCCACTGACATTTGAGTGACGCGCGCGCCCGCGGTCACCCAGAGCGCCTCCACCGCCGCGATCGCAGTCGACTCAGTGCCCTCCACGGGGGTCAAAATGACCTCTCGTCCTTGAAAAAGATCGCTATTCGCCGCCTGCACACCACTATTTTCGCTCCCCGCGATAGGATGCCCCGGCACAAATTTCGGATAAAACGGCTGCGCCGCGTCAACGATGGCGCCTTTGATACTGGCCATATCAGTCACCACCGGCTGTTTCCCCTGAGCCGCGTGGGCCAGGACTTCGGGCAGCAACTTTGCCGTGGCAACAGGCGGCGCACCAATGACGATCAGATCAGCCTCGTTAATGACCTGTGCTAAATCCAGCGAGAATCGATCGATCAATCCCAGTGCCTGCCCCCGCTCGAGCGACGGCGCCCTGGGCCCCCATGCAATGATTTCCGCCCCCCATTGTGACGCCTTCAGCGCACCGGCGAGAGACCCCGATATCAGGCCCAACCCCAAAAATGCGACGACTGGATCCTGATCAAGCGAGGCCGTCAAATCGGTGCCCGAGGGTAAGAACCCAGTTTCTTCAGCATGATCGAATGCTCTTCAATTTGGGCCACCACCTCTGATAAGACGCTGTCCCCAAGATGTCCCTCACATTCGATATAAAAAACATAGGTCCATTTTTCTGTCTTCGAAGGTCGCGAGTCAATGCGAGTCAAACTGATACCTCTGTCCTCAAAGGGTCTGAGCAACCCCAGTAACGCACCAGGACGATTGCGTGCAGACACTAACAAAGACGTTTTATCGTGACCACTTGGCGGCACCGCTTCACGACCTAAGACTAAAAATCGGGTGGTGTTATTCGAACTGTCCTGAATCGCACTCGCCAGTTGAGTGAGCCCATAGAGTGTCTCAGCGAGTTCCCCAGCAATCGCCGCTGTATCGTTCGACTGACTCGCTCTGCGCGCCGCTTCACCATTACTCGCTACCGCTTCTCGAGCAACATGGGGCAAATGGCTGTCCAACCACTGACGGCATTGACCTAAGGCCTGCTCATGTCCCATTACTAATGTCAGCGACTCCAGTGACACCCCTTTTGCTGACAGCAGGTGATGCACGACCGGCAGCTCGATTTCCCCACTGATTTGCAGCGGTGACTCGAGAAAACAATCTAAGGTTTGCCCCACCATGCCCTCTGTTGAGTTTTCCACCGGCACCACGCCAAAATCGCAGACCCGTTCCTCAACCTGTCGAAATACCTTGTGAATACTCGCCTGCCCTTCTGGAATGGCCGACTGACCAAAATGCTTCAAAGCGGCTGCCTGAGAGTAGGTACCGTCTGGCCCCAGAAATGCAACAGACAGTGGCTGCTCCAGTGCCAGACAGCTAGACATCACCTCTCTGAAGATAGACGCCACGTGATCACTGGCAAGTGGGCCGGGGTTGCGTTCCTGAATCGCGCGTAAGACCTGCGCCTCGCGCTCGGGTCGATAAAATTGAGGCCGTTGTTCGCCTGGCCGAGTCTCCTTTAGTTTCACCTCTGCCACTTCTTGTGCGCAACGCGCTCGCGCACTGACCAACTCCAGCAACTGCGTATCGATGTCATCGATACGATCTCGAATTTTGCCTAGCTCGTCATCAGGGTCCATAGCGTTTCCCCTTACCCGCCTTTATTATCCGTGGCGCCGCTCAAAATGCTGCAAGAAATCGCACAAAGCATCGACCGATGCCTCGTCAACCGCATTGTAAAGGCTCGCTCTCATCCCACCGACCGATCGATGGCCCTTTAAATTCAGTAATTGGGCCGCGTCGGCTTCTTGCAAAAACACGTCGTCCAGCGCAGATTCTGCGAGTGTAAAGGGCACATTAATCAACGATCGGCTCTTCACCTCAACGGGATTACTAAAAAAATCACTGGCATCAATCAAGTCATAGAGCTTGCCGGCCTTACGGCGATTGATCTCCTCTATGGCCGTCAATCCCCCAAGTTCTTCTAGCCAGTCAAACACCAATGCCGCCAGATAAATGGCAAAGGTGGGTGGCGTGTTATGCATGGAGTCGTTATCGGCAGCGTTCTGCCAGTTCATTGTTGAAGGCGTCTCGGAGCGAGCTCGGCCCAGTAAATCGCGCCGCACGATCACCACGGTGAGTCCCGCGGGACCTATATTTTTTTGGGCACCCGCGTAAATCACCCCAAACTGATCCACATTGATAGGCTGAGACAAAATGGTAGACGACATATCGGCTACCAGTGGCACCTCCGACTCAGGCACATAAGAAAACGCTAAGCCCCCAATCGTCTCGTTGGGACAGTAATGCAGATACGCCGCCGACGGGTCTCGTTGCCATTCAGACGCCTCGGGAACCGTCGTAAACTGTTGATCAGCTGAGCTCGCGACAAGATTGACCGGCGAGTATCGCTCACCTTCGGCATGGGCTTTTTTAGACCACTGACCCGTCACAACTTGATCAATCACCTGCCCAGCAGCACTTAAATTGAGCGGCACTGCAGAAAACTGTGCAGAGGCGCCCCCCTGCAGAAACAAAACTGCGTAATCATCTGAAATCGCTAAAAGCCGGCGTAGGGTAGCCTCAGCGTGCTTCGCCACCGCCACAAATTCTCGGCTTCTGTGACTGACCTCCATCACCGACACGCCCAAACCTAACCAATCGGTCATCTCTGCTCGAGCTCGGTTCAGCACCGCTAAGGGTAACGCTGCGGGTCCAGCGCAAAAGTTGTGGGCGCGACTCACTCTGCTGCGCCCTCTTCCTCCTCGGAATCGACTGCACCACTGATCGGCGCACCTGCCTCCATCGTGGCAGCGATATCAGGCGTTTCTATGTCGTCCTCTGTGATTCGACTGACACTGACTAGCACCTCTCCGTCACGAGTACGAATGACCCGCACACCTTGAGTGTTGCGCCCCTGAACACCGACCTCTTCAATCCGGGTGCGCACTGCCGTACCCTGATTAGAAATCAGCATGATTTCGTCGCCATCCCAGACCTGCTCGGCGCCCACAAGAGGGCCATTGCGGTCCGAGGTCGTCATGCCAATGACCCCTTTCGTCCCTCGGCCCTTGACGGGGAACTCACTGGTTTCGGAGCGCTTTCCATAGCCATTCTCACTGACCGTTAAAATCTTACTACCCGCCTGCGGGACTACTAAAGAAATGAGCCGATGGCCATTGCCTAACCGGATACCCCTCACCCCACGAGCCGTTCTGCCCATGGCTCGCACGCTCGACTCAGCAAAACGCACGACCTTTCCCTCACTAGAGAAAAGCATAATATCTTGACTGCCATCAGTGACTGCCGTACCCACGAGTACATCGTCAGGATCCAACTCTATCGCTCGCAATCCCACACTGCGCTGACGAGAAAACAGACTCATATCGGTTTTCTTCACCGTGCCATTTGCCGTTGCCATAAAAAGGAAATGATCCGTCTCATAACCTTCTATCGGCAAGATCGACGTGATGCGCTCACCTTCATCCAAGGGCAGCAAATTCACCATTGGCCGGCCTCTCGCAGTGCGGCTCGCCAAAGGAATATGGAAGACCTTCAACCAATACACTTTGCCGAGATTAGAAAAGCAGAGGATGGTCGCGTGAGTGCTGGCAATCAGCAAATGCTCAATAAAATCCTCGTCCTTGACCGCCGTGGCACTTTTACCCGTGCCCCCTCGGCGTTGGGCCTGATAATCCGTTAACGACTGTGTTTTACCGTACCCGCCATGAGAAATGGTCACAACACGATCTTCTTCGGTAATCAGATCCTCAACGGTAAGATCATGAGCAGAGTCAGAAATTTGCGTGCGACGCTCGTCACCAAATTCCTCAACGACCGCCTCCAACTCTTCTCGAATGACCTGCTTGAGGCGATCTGGGTCGCCTAAAATATCGAGGTAATCCGCAATTTCAGCAATTTTGTCCGCGTACTCTTGCAGTAGCTTTTCGTGCTCCAGACCCGTTAGGCGATGCAATCGCAAATCGAGGATGGCTTGCGCTTGGACGGGCGACAAGTGGTATCGCCCCTCTAAAACGCCGTATTGCGCAGGCAATTCATCGGGGCGGCAGGCATCAGCACCCGCTCGCTCGAGCATCGCCATCACATCCCCAGGCACCCATGATTGGGCCATCAGCCCTTCTCGTGCATCGGCAGAAGTGGGGGACGATTTGATCAAGTCGATGATGTCATCGATGTTTGTCAACGCAATGGCGAGCCCCTCTAAAACATGCCCCCGCTCCCGCGCCTTTTTCAACAAATAGACCGTCCGCCGGGTAACGATTTCTCTCCGGTGACGGACAAATGCCTCTATCATCTGCTTTAAGTTCAGTATCTTCGGCTCACCGTCCACCAGTGCCACCATGTTGATACCCACGACGGACTGGAGCTGCGTCTGCGCGTAAAGGTTATTCAGCACCACATCACCGACCTCGCCACGGCGCAGCTCAATCACAACGCGCAACCCATCTTTATCAGATTCATCGCGCAGCTCGGTAATCCCCTCGAGCTTCTTTTCCTTGACCAACTCAGCGATGCGTTCGATCAGGCGTGCTTTGTTAAGCTGATAGGGGATCTCATGAATGATGATCGTATCTTTGCCCTTGGACTCATCCGAAATAACCTCGGCCTTCGCCCGCACATAAATACGGCCGCGGCCTGTGCGATACGCCTGAACAATGCCCGCTCGTCCATTAATTTGGGCACCCGTAGGGAAATCAGGGCCCGGAATAAACTCCATCAGCGCCTCGATACTGATCTCTGGGTCTTGCAGCGTTGCCAGGCAACCCGCTACCACCTCGCGTAAGTTGTGCGGGGGGATGTTCGTCGCCATACCAACGGCAATACCCGAGGAACCATTGACCAGCAAATTAGGAACGCGAGTCGGCAACACCACGGGGATTTGCTCTGTGCCGTCGTAGTTGTCAACAAAATCAACCGTTTCTTTATCGAGATCCGCGAGCAACGCATGTGCGATTTTCGACATGCGAATTTCGGTGTAGCGCATCGCAGCCGCAGAATCGCCGTCAATTGATCCAAAATTACCCTGACCATCCACCAACGTATAACGCAGGGAAAAGTCCTGCGCCATGCGCACAATCGTGTCGTAAACCGCAGAATCGCCATGGGGATGATATTTACCGATCACATCACCCACGACCCGCGCTGACTTTTTATACGCTTTATTCCAGTCGTTATTGAGCTCGTTCATTGCAAATAAAACGCGGCGGTGGACCGGCTTAAGGCCATCTCGAGCATCGGGCAGCGCCCGCCCAACGATCACGCTCATGGCGTAATCCATATAGGATTGCTTCAGCTCATCTTCGATTTTGACCGGGAGAATTTCCCGAGCCATTTCTTGCGTATTTTCTGCCATTCGGCCTACTCAATTGGGCGAAATAAGAGAGCCAAGAGCGGCCCCCATCCGTAAGCGACAGTGTACCTAATAACAAGCTTCAGAGCGAATCGTAAGGGCCCGAGAGACGCCACTGAATCGCCACACATCGGGGTATACTTCCCAGCGGAAAAAGGAGCCCCTATGTCCGACTTTGATACTGTTTTGCACCCCGACCATGTGGTGCCTATTATGCCTCGGCGCCAGGTACTCTCGGACCACAGCGTTGCGTTAAAAGGGGGTCAAATCGCCGCGATTCTGCCCCGGTCAGAGGCGCTACTCATCGATGTTGAGCACACTCCTTTACCGGGTTGCGTACTCATGCCAGGACTCATCAATTTGCATTGTCATTCCGCTATGTCGCTACTGCGCGGTTATGCGGATGACTTATCACTCATGACATGGCTACAAAACTACATATGGCCCACCGAGCGCGAGTTTATCAGCCCGGATTTTGTGCGCGACGGGTCCGACCTCGCCCTCGCCGATTTACTATTGGGAGGCACCACAACACTTGCGGATCATTATTTCTTCCCCGACGTGACCGCCGCATCCATTGACCGCGCCGGCTTACGAGGACTGCTGACTTTTCCGGTCATTGATGTCGAAACGAGTTGGGCACGCAACGCGGAGGAGGGGATCAATCGAGGGTTAGCACTGCGTGATGACTATCGGGATCACGATCGCATTGATATTGGGTTTGGGCCTCACTCTACCTACATGGTGAAGGAGGAGACGCTGGCCAAAGTTGCCGTGCTAGCCGACGAGCTAGAGGCCTCTGTGCAAATTCACCTACACGAGAGTCGCGAAGAGGTGCTCACTGCGGTGGAGCGCACCGGCGTCCGTCCCATTGATTTGCTCGAGCGTCTCGGATTACTAGGTCCCCGAACACAGTGCGTGCACATGACAGCCATGGGCGAGCAAGACATGGATACTGTCGCCAAATATGGCGCCCATGTGGTCCACTGCCCCCGGTCAAACCTTAAGCTTGGTGTCGGCATCTGCCCGGTGCAGCGCCTTCTCGATCGCGGCATTAACGTCGCGCTGGGCACGGATGGTGCGGCCAGTAGTAATCGACTCAGCATGCTGGCAGAACTGCAAACCGCGTCATTGATTGGCAAGACGCAGCATGGCGACCCTACAGCGGTCGATGCTTGGACAGCCCTAGAAATGGCGACATTAGCGGGCGCGCGAGCGCTGGGAAAAGAGGACACGCTTGGCAGCATAGAACCGGGCAAAGTGGCGGACCTCATTGCCATTAATGTCTCTGCGCTACCCCTCTCACCCAACCATAACCTGGCATCAAGTCTGGTGTATGCCACCAGTGGACAAGAGGTGTCCTGGAGCTGGGTTGCTGGTGAACCCCTCATGCAAGACGGCCGCCTGCTAACACTCGACTACACTGACCTGATGACGCGAGCCGAGCGATGGTCTCAACAACTCGGCGCCTTTCGCCAGACACTGGAGTCTTAGCCTTATGTCCACCCCTGAAAATGTTGATTACGACGAAATTGCTAAATTCGAAAAACTGGCGTCACGTTGGTGGGATCCCAATAGTGAATTCAAACCATTGCATGACATCAACCCTTTGCGCGCAGGCTGGATTGATGAACGAGCGGATGTACGAGGTAAAACCTTATTAGATGTCGGCTGCGGCGGCGGCCTGCTGTGTGAAGCGCTGGCGCACCGGGGAGCCTCTGTGACCGGGATCGATATGGGTGAGGCGCCCTTATCCGTTGCGCGCTTACATCAGTTAGAGAGCGGCGTTGACGTCACTTATCAACTCAGCACTGCAGAGGCGTTGGCTGAAGCGCGCGAGGGAGACTTTGACGTGGTGACCTGCCTAGAAATGCTAGAACATGTGCCTGATCCCTCGACTGTCATACAAGCCTGCGCGGACTTGTGTCGATCCGGTGGCGATTTATTTTTTTCGACGATTAATCGAAACCCAAAAGCGTTCCTGTTTGCCATTGTGGGCGCGGAATATGTACTGAACCTGCTCCCCAAAGGCACTCACGAATACGCGAAGTTTATTAAGCCCTCAGAGTTAGCGGGTTGGATACGAGCAGCCGGATTGGATATGCAAGAGATGGTGGGTATGACCTACAATCCGATCACTCAGCACTATCGCCTCACCCCCGACGATGTCTCAGTGAATTATCTTATTCGAGCACGTAAACCGTGAGCGGTCATGTGCCACTCGCGGTGCTGTTTGACCTTGATGGCACCTTGATCGATACCGCGCCTGAATTTGTGGCCATTGGCTTGAGGCTCAGGCAAGCAGCGGGTTTACCCGCCGTCGCACCCGAAGCCATTCGCAGGAGTGTGTCAGACGGCGCTATTGGAATGGTGGCTGCCGCACTGGAGATCGGGACTGCCGACCCCACCTTTGAGCAGTGGCGCCAGTGGTTTTTAACCGACTACGAAAAAGGATTGGGTCAACACAGCGAACCCTATCCGGGCCTTCGCGCACTGGTTTCAACCCTGGGGGTAAGCGGCATAAAGTGGGGTGTCGTGACGAATAAACTGTCGCGCT
>CAJWWJ010000022.1 GCA_913048575.1 uncultured Halieaceae bacterium | reverse complement strand
ACACCATCCTGATGCCAGGATACCGCGGCTCCGATGCCGGGATCCTTAATGAATAACGCTTCATTAAATGGCGCAAAATCAGGTCCATTAATTTGCTCAGCGACCTGCAGTAGTAAGGGGTGACCGTACACACGCAGGCAGGCATCTGAAAACTGTAACGAGCCGAGCAACAGAAAAGGGGCTGCCGCAGGGGTATCGCTCGCCGCCGCTGGCTCAAACATTTTGATTTCATGGCGCCCATTAGCCAGCGCCGTCCCTCCCAATGGATCGCCCAGTGGCTTTGACCAAACCAGCGTCAACGCTGAGTGATCGACTCCCAGTGCCGGCTCGCCCTGCGCATCAAGCGGGCTCTCGGGCCCGGTGGGGAAGCGTGCTCGCATTGCATCCAGATCAGCGCGAATGTCCTGCAGCTCAGCAGCGTCAATCACCCCTTCAAAAATATAAAATCCGTATCGAGAATAGGCCTCGCGTATGGCCGGATCTAAGTCACCGTTGTGATCGAAAACCAGCGGACCGCGGTTAGCCAACTCAAGGGCGCGTTGCTCACCATCCAGTAAATAGGCCTTCATCTCCTCGGCGGCGGCGCCATAGTAAGCCGCACAGGCATCAATCGATTTTGCTGTATCACTCATTTTTCGCTGCTCTATTCACTGGGGAGGCTCCATGACGAATCCCCCATTAAGGTTTTTTTCACGGAAAAACTTTACCATTAAAATGGTGGTTCATCATGGTGCGCCAACCAATCGATGATCAGTCGATTGACCTCGCTGGGGCGTTCTTGATGAAAAAAATGACCGGCTCCCATCACCCGATGAAACACCACACCCTCCGGAAAATCCTCAACCACTATCAATCGCTCGAAAATCGCTGAGTCAATGCAGCCATCCCTCTCCCCCGACAATGCCAGCGTAGGAGTGGGCACGCGGTAATAGGCCTCTTCCTGAGACGTCGTGAGCGCTTTCAGTGACAGCGCTGCTCGGTAGTACGCTAGCGCCGCAGACTTCACCCCGGCTTGAGCGAGTGTTTCAATGACCTCGTCTAAAACACCGGGTTCCGGTTGCCAATTGGGGCTCCACGCCGCCCACAAGCGGCGAATAAACGCGAAGTCATTGCGCTCTACCACCCAGTCCGATATCCAAGGCACATTGAAGAAACCCATATACCAAGAAAGCCGCAACTGCTTGCCAATGCGCAACCCATCCCGCGCAAATCGGCCCGCATGCGGCACCGCTAGCGTCGTTAAGCTCTTAAGCCTGTCTGGCGCCGATGCTGACACTCGATAGGCGACTGCTGCGCCCCAATCATGCCCAATCAGATGAACCGGCGCCTGTCCTAGCGCATCGATGACCGCCACAATATCGGTGACGATGGCCTCCACTGAGTAATCTTGGTCTGGCGGAATCGAAGCGGCCTCGTAGCCACGCAAAGTCAGTGAGATGGCACGATATCCGGCAGTGGCCAGGGCGGGTAACTGGTGCCGAAAGGTGCTCGCGTTATCTGGAAAGCCATGCAGGCACAATACCGTGGGCCCCTCGCCCATTGCTTGAGCCGAGAACGTGAGGGGCCCGTGTCTAAACGACAGTCGCTCCAGTTCAAAATGTGACGCCATATCGGAAACCCAGTGCGTGTTGCTCGCAAGTCTCAACTAAGCGCGTCATACTTTCAATTTTTGCGGGGGAAGTTCATGGCCACCACGATTTGGCACAACCCACGATGCTCGAAGTCACGACAAACACTGGCCTTGCTGAAAGAGCAGGGCGTCGACCCTGTCATTAGGCGCTATTTAGAAGACGCCCCTACCGAGGCAGAGCTCGTCGAGGTGATCGATCAGCTCGGTATCACTCCGTGGGAATTACTGCGACGCACAGAGGCGATGTTTAAAACCTTGGGGCTGACCAAAAACAGCCCTGATGGTGAGCTCATCACCGCTATGCAGCAGCATCCCCTCTTAATTGAACGCCCGATCGTGGTGCATGGTAACGCCGCTGCGATGGGCCGTCCCCCTGAACAGGTTATGTCATTGTTTCACTGATGGCGGCCTGCACCACCCAAAAACATCATTCTAGCGTTGGATGTTTGCCAGCCTGCCCGCACACATCACTGGCAACGCGCTGGGCAAAAATAAAGTCACCGAGGGCGGTTTGCTGCTCACTGAGCGCCATTTTGCACTGATTGGCGTCTTCATCGTTGCGCGACAGACAGTCGTTTAGAGCATCGAAATAGTGACGCAGTGAGCCATAGTGACGTTTGGCCTGATCCCGAGCGGCATCGCACTTGGCAGCAGCGTCATCGGCGGCGAGCGTGTGTGCACTCAAGAACATCGCCGCCAAAAATAAAAGTTGCTTCATTATCATCTCCACGCCTGCCCTCGATAGGGTAACCGCACCGGGAAACACCGGCATTTTATGGACAAAGATCCGGATCGAGAGTGAGGTCTTCATCCAGTTGCACGCCAAACGTATTGAGCATCATTGACACCTGCGTGTACTGCGCGACCGTCATCACTAAATCCATCCGCTGCTTCTCTGACAACGCTGACAACCGATGCCAATTCTCGTCAGAAATAAACGCGTCCCGGGTCAAATCGTCAGTGGCTAGCAGCAGCGCTTGGTCGCCCTCACTCCACTCTTCATCCTCCGGCCCCCGCTTAATTCGCGATATTTCCTCCTCCGTCAAACCACAGTCCAGCCCAATGCGAACATGCTGGGCCCATTCGTAACCCGACTGCCAATTAAACCCGGTCCGCAATATCACCAGCTCCCGATCACGAGGCGATAACGCATTGGCGTCCGATAGAATATAGCCCCCCCAAACCATAAAGCGCTTGTACGCCTTGGGCGCGCGCGCCAGCGTGCGGAATATGTTTAATAAAGGGATCCCGCGGAATCGCGGGCCTAGCAAATCCAGCATCTCTGGCGTGAGTTCCTGCTCATTGAGCGGTGTTACTCGTGGCGTGTTCATTCTCATCTGAATCTCCTGTTACTTCACACTGGCGTCTGCGACCTGCACGGCATGCACTCACACTTTGCTCAATCACTCATCCTGATTGCAAAGCCTACCTGACATCACCGTGTCTCGGACATGCGATAATGCCGCCGACGGAGGGCAGGACCTCATCACACACCACGCCCTTTGACTCAATAGTGCCTAGGAGATCAACCATAGACCCTCTCAGCCAAGCAGCTATCGGCGCCGCGGCAGCACAATCGTTTCAAGGTACGCGCAAAGTCCGCTACGGATTTTGCGTTGGTGCGTTAGCTGGCATGGCACCTGACCTCGATGTGCTGATTCGCTCTAGCCATGACCCGCTGTTATTTCTCGAATACCACCGGCAGTTCACTCATTCACTTTTTTTTATCCCGGTGGGGGCACTGATTTGCGCCCTCGCCTTTTATCCTGTTACACGCCGCGCACTGTCGTTTCGAGAAACCTGGATACTGTCTGCGCTGGGCTATGCCACCCATGGCTTACTGGATGCCTGCACGACCTATGGCACATTACTGCTGTGGCCTTTCAGTCAAGAGCGATTTGCTTGGCATAACGTCTCGGTGATTGATCCGCTACTGACGCTACCACTGCTCGCGCTGGTCATACTGGCCGCGGTCAAACGACGACCTCGTTTAGCGATGTTGGGATTGGGCTGGGCAGTGTCGTACCTGCTGGTGGGCGTGTTGCAGCACCATCGAGCCCTCTCGGCCGCTGAAGCGTTGGTGACCGAACGGGGCCACGCGCCCTCTCGGCTAGAAGTGAAGCCGAGCTTTGCCAACGTGTTGGTTTGGAAATCGATTTATGAATTAAAGGGTCACTACCATGTCGATGCCATCCGAGTGGGGTGGGAAACACGCGTCTACCAAGGGGGCACGATCGAAAAGCTCGATCTTTCTCGGCACTTCCCCTGGTTGTCGCCATCGACACAACAAGCGCGTGACGTAGCGCGTTTTCGATGGTTTTCCGATGACTGGCTAGCGATAGATGCAACCGATCCATCGGTGATAGTGGATGCGCGGTTTTCCCAACTACCCCAATCCACCGAGGGGTTGTGGGGCATTGGTCTCGATCAGCAACGCGGTGATCACGAGCCGATTGCATGGATCACCAATCGGCAAACCTCATCCAGAGACCTTGCCACTTTCTACGCGCTATTAACCGGACGGGACGTTGCCATAACACCCCCACAACAAGCGAGCGAGTCACTGCGCTAACGAGATGCCTCTGCTAGACTTTCAGGCTAACTTCTCGACCACCGATGAGGGTTTCTAAATGCGCGGCAAGTTCAACTCTATTATTGAAACGATCGGGGATACCCCCATTGTCCGAATTAACCGACTCGCGCCTGAGGGTGTGACGATGTGGGCTAAGTTAGAAGCCTTTAATCCGCTGGGGTCGGTCAAAGACCGCCTCGCCATCGGCATCATCGAGGCTGCTGAGCAAAGTGGCGAGCTGTCCGCCGGGCAGACCGTAGTCGAGGCTACCTCGGGCAATACCGGCATTGGACTGGCGATGGTCTGCGCCGCCAAGGGCTACCCTTTTGTCTCCATCATGGTCGAGACGTTTTCCGTTGAGCGACGAAAACTCATGCGCTTTTTAGGCGCGAAGGTCATCCTGACGCCTAAGGCTGACAAAGGCATGGGCATGGTGACCAAAGCGCGCGAGCTCGCCGAAGCCAATGGCTGGTTCATGGCACGACAATTTGAGAATCCGGCTAATGCCGACACTCATGAACAGACCACCGCAAGAGAAATCATGAGCGCCTTCGACGGGGAACGTCTCGATTATTTTGTTTCTGGCTATGGGACAGGCGGCACATTGACCGGCATTGCTCGAGTCTTAAGGGCGGAGCGACCCGATACGAAAATCATTACCACCGAACCGGATACTGCCGCCTTACTGGCTGACGGCCGCCCCCAAGACCGCAGGGAAGATGGTTCTGCTACCGGCAGTCATCCCGCCTGGTCGCCTCATATGATTCAAGGTTGGACGCCTGATTTCATTCCGCTGGTGGCACAAGAATCAGTCGATAAGGGTTTTATCGATGCCGTCATTCCCGTCTCGGCCGAAACCTCTTTCGCGACCGCGCAAGCGCTGGCCATGAAAGAGGGTATCTTTTGCGGTATCTCTTGTGGCGCCACGTTTGCAGCGGCGTTAGAAATTGCCAAGCAAGCCGAACCCGGTTCAACGATCTTGTGTACGCTCCCCGACACCGGCGAGCGATACCTCTCCACCCCATTGTTTGGTGATATCGAGCCCGAAATGACCTCTGAAGAGTGGGAGCTTGCGCGTTCAACGCCCAGCGCTGTGTTGGAATCACCCGCCGGATAACGGCAATACCGCTGCGCGCTCACGCCCACCTGTGCAAAGGCGCTGTCGTCTGGGCGAACACTCAGACGATGGTTGGGCCGGCACGGCTAGACGAAGACTGCGTTGTCGATCCAACGTAGTGATGATTCCTCAAGCTTGCACCGCGAACTGCAATCGGCGGTTATTGCACACTTAATCGCACCGCGCGTACTGGCGGCATCTAATCCGGACTGATCTGTTTTACGGCATGGCCGTATCGATATCAGACGCTTCACCTGAGTATTCGCTATGACAAAGCAAAGCCTGTTGATGATGAGCTTTTTGACCATTTCGACATTGATCACAAGCCCGTTGGCGACCGCCATTGAGGAACCCCGGTACGAGGTAGTTACTGCCTGGGAAGAGCACAGCATAGAGCTGCGCAGCTATGCGCCGAGAATCTTGGCGGTTACAACGATGACGCAGGGGCAGAACAACGGGTTCCGAGTCCTCGCCGGTTACATATTTGGCGGTAACAATAATGACCAGAAAATTGCGATGACGGCGCCGGTGCAGCGAAGCATGGACGACTCTGCCGAGATGGCGTTTATGATGCCCGCTGAATACAGCCTGTCGGACTTACCAACGCCGGAAGATGATCGCGTGTCATTTCGGGAGGCCCCGGGCTACACCGCCGCCGTGATTCAATTCAACGGGTGGGCTGACATGGAAAAAGCCGAGGCGAATTGGCAAGTACTGCAGGCATTTTTAACAGAGCGGGACATCGCTATCACGGGTGAGCCATCGCTTAATCAGTATAACCCGCCCTGGACATTGCCCTTTATGCGCCGCAACGAGATCATCGTGCCCATCTCCGACGCTGAGTCCACCTGATAACGCCGGGCTGATCACTCTTGTCTCAGACCGCCGCCAGCGCTGTCAGCACCACTGGCTGCAAACCGCGGGATGACTCGGGTGACACTTCCCGATCACACCCCCTATACTCAAGCACTATTGAGCTAGCGTGGCGATTCGATGACGGACAAGACATCCACAGACATTAACCTCAGTGATCCGCAACACATAGAGTGCCCCTACCACGCCTACCAAGCCCTGCATCAGACAGGTGGAGTCGGTAGAGACCCCAATATTGGTGTCGTTGTCGCGGGCTACGACACACTCGCGGCCCTCGCTAAGAATACGGAAGTCTATTCGTCGAGCATCACAGAGGATGGTCATGGACCTCGCCATATGGGGATCAATCCAGAACCGGTTCAAGACGATGTAGAAGAAATCCTATCTCACGCCCACCCCATTGTGAACGCCTTGTTTACTGCTGACCCCCCTGTCCATACGCGACACCGGAAACTGATCGCAAAAGCGCTTAGCCCGCGCAGTGTGAGGGCATTGGAACCCCAAATACGAGCCATCACGAATGATTTGATCGATGCGTTCATTACCCGTGGATCGGTCGATTTACTGCCTGAATTTGCTGTGCCACTGCCTGTCACGGTGATCGCCGATATCTTGGGTGTGGACCGTGCCGACATCTGGACCTTCAAGCATTGGGGTGACCTGATGATCTCGGGCAATATTGACATGCTTAGCCATGAGCGCCGCCGCGAGGTCGCTAAGGCAGTTGTCGAATTGCATGAGTACTTTGTGCCAAGAATTGAAGAGCGCCGACAAAACCCCACTGATGACCTGCTGAGCATCATGATTAACACTGAAGTGGATGGCGAACCGCCGCTAACGACAGCAGAGTTGCTGCCCATCATCGACCAGATTCTCTTAGCCGGCCACGAAACCACCACTAACCTCATCGCCAACGCGATGTTGGTGTTGTTGAATGATCCCGATTTAATGCGTCGGCTGCGGGACAACCCATCGGATATCCCTGCCATGGTTGAGGAGGCGCTCCGCTGGGATCCGCCGATTCAATGCACTTTTAGGCGCGCCACGCGCGGCGATACGCTTGAGGGTGCGGATGTCGCCGAGGGCGACATGGTCGTCCCGCTTTGGGCGGGCGCCAACTGGGACCCTGCTGTGTTCGCCGATCCGGAACGGTTTGATATCGATCGATCTATGGCCAAGCCCCATATGGGGTTTGGGTTTGGCCCTCATTTCTGTGCCGGTGCAGAACTCGCGCGGATTGAAACGCGCATTGCCTTCGAAGCACTATTGGATCGGTTGGATCAGATCACGTTGAACGAGGACGAGAGCGACCTCTCACATCTACCCAGCTTCGCTTCTCACGGCTACCGACGCGTCTCGCTAAATTTTGTAAAGCGATAGCGCAGGAACCGGGACACGGATCATACCGCCGCATTAGCTGGCGGCAATAATTTGCGCCCTATGCGACACTTTCTCGGCGTGGTCGGCTATTTCGCCAATATTCGACAACAGCTGATACAAGAAGATGGCGTCGACAGGCGAAATGTCCTCTTCATGCGCCTTTAATTTGGCTCGTAACTTGCTTTGCAGCTCGTCAGAGCGTCTCTCGATCTTTTCAACCAGCGCACACTTGCTCACGATCGCTTTGGCTTGCCGCGCACCAAACGCCGTCCTGGAGAGATCTCGGGTTGCCGAGACCACCTCTACCGCTTTCGCTGAGGCCTCTATCACCGTTTCAATAAACTTAAACAACGACTTTTCAAGTTTTTGTGGGAATGCCAGGTTGCGCCCCAAGGATAGTCCGGCGATGTCTTTTGTTTCATTCGCCATTTTATCTTGAACCCTCACGAGCTCGAGTAAGTCTGTCCGCGATACCGACATCCATAGCCCTCGCGGCAAATTTTTTCGCACATCCATCTTGATTTCGTCGGCAATACCCTCCAGCCGGGAAATCTCTAACTGCAGTTTCTCTGCCTTGTTCCAATCACCCGCCTGCGCGGCTTCAAAGTAAGCCATCAATTTTGTGACGCAGTCGAGACAGGTCTCGGCGTGTCGCTCCATTACCGCTAATGGGGAACTGCTTAATACTTCTGATAAGGCAGGTTGAACAGCCATCTTGAGGCACTCCTTTTTATCTCAGATAAGCTCACGCACACAATTGGGAATCGCCCCAGTGCACGTCGCGCGCTTTGAACATCGTCTGCATTGGTACTATTAACCGAAAACGGCAGATAACACATAGAAAAACACCACCGCCAGACCCGCACCCGCAGGCAGGGTCACCACCCAGGAAGTAATAATGGCGCCTATGGTTGGCAAGTGTAGTGCCTCGACACCTCTGGCGAGACCAACACCGAGTACTGCACCGACTAAAGTATGGGTGGTCGAAATAGGCAAGCCTGTGGCCGAGGCTAACACGACCGTAGAGGCTGCCGCGAGTTCGGCTGCAAAACCACGACTGGGTGTCAGCTCAGTGATTTTTCGACCAATGGTTTGAATCACTCGCCAACCGTATGTTGCGAGGCCGACCACAATGCCGGCAGCGCCAATCGCCAGTACCCACCACGGCATCACCGATTTAGCACCGATAATCCCACCCGATTGCACCGTGCTAACCACCGCGGCTAAGGGGCCTACCGCATTAGCGACGTCGTTTGAGCCGTGTGCAAACGCCATCGCACAGGCGGTGAAAATCATTAGCGTGCCAAACACTTTCTCCACGTTTTCGCCACTGTTCATATCGCCCGACACTTTGATACGACGAAGCAAGAACGCGCCAATCAGCGCCACGACCAAACCAATCACCGCAGAAATTGCCATAGCGTCGACAAATTTAGAGCCCAAACCTAACTCCAAATCGATACCAATATGCTTCAGCCCTTTGACCAAAGTGACCATACTGATCATGAACCCGACCATCCACATGTAAATCGGGACGTACTTGCGGGCCCGATCGAAGGAGTCCTCATGATCTAAGATTAGGTTTTTCACCGAAATAAATAAGGCAAATGACATCGAACCGGCGAGCAATGGAGACACGATCCAGCTCGCCGCAATCGTACCGACCTTTCCCCAGGCAACCGCGTCTACCGAGATACCGACTGCCGCAAAGCCTACAATAGCGCCAACGATAGAGTGGGTAGTCGACACCGGCCAGCCTTGGATACTGGCGATAAAGAGCCACGTTGCCGCCGCCAACAATGCCGATAACATCCCAAACACCAGAAGATCTGGCGAGTCTGCGAGCATAGTGGGATCAATAATGCCTTTGCGTATGGTGGACGTGACTTCGCCACCGGCAAGGTAAGCCCCCGCAAATTCAAAAATCGCAGCGACTACGATCGCTTGTTTCAGCGTCAGTGCGCGCGACCCTACCGACGTCCCCATGGCATTAGCAACGTCGTTTGCACCAATCCCCCAAGCCATGAAGAGGCCAAAGACACAAGCTAGGGCCAGTAAAGTGAATCCATGTGAAGCGATAATGTCCATGCAAACGATTCCTGTTAATCAGCTTTTTCAGCGTTACCCTACTTCAGGTAGATGACAAATTGATGAACGTCTTCTTCCCGTTAATCATCGCCCTATTGGCGATGGTGATATTGATCGATCTCTGCTTTGCATTGCTCCCTTCGGAGCCGGCTCGCTCAACAAAGCGGGGCGTTATCCGCAGGGTGCCAGCCCGCTCGGAGAGCAATGTCGCCCTCCCGAACCAGAAGAGCAGCATTCAACTGAGCACACCCGGCTCCCGACATAAACAGCGCCAAACGTCAAAACGAGACATCCCACTGAACTCGGAATCGGTTTTCTGAATGGGTGGTTTCGAGTAGCCCGTCATCCAAGGTTAAATGAGAGAAATCGACGGTTATTTTGTTGCTATGCCCTGAAAAAAACCAATTAGCCCCCAACGAAAACTCTTCTCTTTCGTTGTAAATGCTCCGCATCGCTTTATTTGGTTCGCTCACATAGGCATATCTCGCCGCTAGCTCAAGCGGCGCCGGAAATGCCTCAATCAAATTATGAAAAAAGTAACCCGTCTGCAGATAAAAACCCGTTAGATCGCTGTCTGTTCCCGCGACTCGGTCATTCACAAACTTGCGATGCCACTCTTGCTGAATGGACAAGCCTCTGTACTTAAAGGCAAATTCCTGCACCGCTTGCTCGATCTTAAACTGATCTTCCTCCGCCACTATCGGTTTAGCGAACCCGTCGAGATTGCCGCAACCCGAGGAGGACCAGCGCGTACAAGGTCCCGTATTGGTAAAGCCTGCCACCGCCAAAGAGCCGGTCGGGAGCTCCGTGTATTCGACGTCGGTCTGACGCCACGCCAGATCTCGGCCGAGAAAATTCCACTGTAGACGACCCATATACAAGTGATCGGTCGAGCTGTTTTTGGTACCCCGACCCTCACCATTAAACACACCGGCGTAATAACGCATATCTGCTAGGGTGCCATCAAATAACCGCCCGCGTAGCTGCACACCCACTTGCCTATCGACCGTAAAGATGCGATTCACAATGGAACGCTCAACGAACTGCTGACGTCCTGACGAATCGCTTCGCTCGCGGTTGAGGTCAACCTTCCACTGCCCTAGGCGCACGCTCGCCCAGTCCCATTTAGTCAGATCAACACGCCAGTCGATCACACGAGCGCTGGATGAGACCGCATCGGCGTCCACGTCACGGGCCGGCTGAAGGTCTAACTCAAAATAATATTTAATCCAAGGCTGAAAACCATGGCCACCAATTTTCATTCGCAGCCGACGCTGCTCAAAGCTGGACCCACTGGCATCCTCATAATTTGCTATCTGACGGGGGTCAGATCCATAGGGATTGCTGTAGCGAAACTGCGCTCTCCACTGAAGATTGGTCTGCCAATTGCCGTCGCGCGTTTCAAGGCGAAAGCCCTTGGAGCCATAACTTGCTTTGACGGGCGAGTCGGCGACCATCGCGCTGGCCACTGCGCTGTCAATCGCATCCTGAACACTTCGGTCGAGCGCCGTCGCTCCTGCCAACTCGCTGTCCTGAGAACCAGACGTGCTGGATTCGATAGCGCTCGGCTCAATCTGTTGACTCGCAACGCCCGCGAGTACCGCTTCGGTCGTCAAAACTTCTGTTTCGGCCAGCTGCTCATACTGCGCCTGCGAAATGAGCCCATTGCTGAGCAAAATATCCAACAACGCTTTATCGGTGGCAGATGCTGCCTGTGATAGGCAGAGCACGCTGACACTCAAAAGCCATAAAAAACTCGTTGTTTTGAGCCGCAAGATCATAACTGAACCCTTTTCGTTTACGGTGAAGAACACCTAAGCGGTGGTCATCGACGACATGTCATGAGCTGATGGTGCAGACTTTTCATTGCAGTTCAGTGAAAGAAACATGTCATTTTTATGACAAAGCGACTGGCGCCCAGGTGACAGCGGCGTTGACTGCACGGCACACAGCAACGAGTGGCCTGAAAGCGGGTTGCTTGGCACCCCCTATTTGTCACTTTTGGCACTGCGATTTCACCAGAAGTCGTGCAGACTGCGTCCACGATATTGTTCAAGGGCCGCCATTTCATGATAACCAACAAACAAACTCCCAAACTGCTGCGCTGCCTCAGCGGGGCCTTAATGTTGACCGTGGCACAGGCCGCAGCGGCGGCCGAGGACGCAACCGAAGACGCGCCAAAATGGTCGAACCAAGGGCTCTTATATATCTTGGCGCCAACACTGTCAGGAACGCAGGGTGTGGGCGACCTGGAGCTCGACGTCGATATCGGTTCGAGTGACGTGTTCGATGCGATTGATAGCGGGTTCCTCGGCATGTACCGCGGTGAAGGCGAGCGATGGGGAGTCCTCGTAGACGTGGTGTATATGGATCTAAAAGGCAGCACCGAGGATACGTTCGAGGCCTTTTCCGGTGATATGGACTTAGAGCAAACGGTTGCCATTGCCTCTGTCACTTGGCGCGTCAACGACTCACTCCAATTAACCGGCGGCGCGCTCTACAGTGATATTGCCGCAACGTTATCGCTCTCTGGGCCCAACAACGACCGTCAAGTAAAAGTCGGAGATGACTGGGTTGATCCCGTTGTTGGGGTGCTTTTTGAAACGCCGATCAGCTCGGCTTGGGAGTTCACTGGCGCGGCACAAGTCGGCGGCTTCGGGGTAGGATCTGACTTGGTCGTTGTGCTTAGCGGCGCGTTCGCTTATCGCTTCAACAGCTGGTCGAGTGTGTCACTGGGCTATCGATATTTAGATTTTGACTACGACGACGGTGACGGAGCCGATCGATTTAAATTCGATCTGAAAGAACATGGCCCCTCCATTGGCTTTCGATTTGATTTTTAATGGCATAACAGCAGGACAGCCCGCCTCAGCGTAACGCGTTTAAACAAACGCCTCCGATTGCACCCGCGAGACATTGGCCTAATAAACCCGCCAACGTCCGGGCGGGCGCAAAGACATCCATCCCAAAGATCTGGCTCAGCGCGATATGCAGTATCGCGATAGCGAATGCTGCGGCGAGCCCATAGAGTAGTGGGCTTCGTAGGTGGGGGTGCCGCCGGGTCACAAAATCGCAGGCCAACCAAGGAATGACAAGGCTCACTGCCATCATCGGCAGTAAACTGGCGCTCAGACCAACGAGATCATTCACAGTGCTCCCAAGGCGAGCGTTCAACGTGACCTCTAGCGCCATTGTTGAGACCGAGTACAAAATCATCTGAGTCCCGATCACAGACCCCACGATATAAGCCACCAATACGCCCAAGGTGTATGCTGTCACGCCACGCATCTCTGGTCCTGCCCACTACGAGTGAGAGAGCATCATAATCCACCGACCGCACAAACGCGTAATCTAGTCCATTCACCCGTTGAGGTAATTATCATGCCCTTTTGCTGCACAGTCGCTCGCGCGACGCTTATTATCGCGACACTCTTTGCCGGACCATTCGTTACCGGGCCCGCAGCGGCAGCGCCGTATCAGGTGGAAACGCTCACGTCGGGCCTTGATCGGCCTTGGTCAGTGGCTGAGCTGAGCGACGGCCACTTACTAATCACCGAGAAAGGTGGTCGTCTATTGATACTCGATAGCGCAGGCGAGGTGACACCCGTATTGGGAATGCCCCCCATTTTTGATGCCAATCAAGGCGGATTACTTGAAGTCGTGCTGCATCCCCAATTCGACAGCAACGACATGATTTATGTGAGCTACGCCGGTGGCGATGACAAGGGCAACCGGACGACAGTGGCGCGAGGGTTCCTACGAAACAATCGCATTGAGGATCTAGAAGCCATTCTTGAGGTGGCCCCTAACAAAGAGGGATCCTTCCATTACGGGGGGAAAATGGTTTTCCTACCTGATGGCACCTTAATAGTGAGCGTGGGCGAGGGATTTTCGTATCGGGAACAAGCGCAAAACCTCTCTTGGGAGTTGGGTAAACTGCTCAGAGTCAATGCAGACGGGTCGGTACCCGTCGATAACCCCTTCCCCAATGAAGCACCGAGAGTCTACAGCTATGGGCATCGAAATCCTCAGGGACTCATCTTTGATGCGGGATCCCAGCGCATTTTGATGCACGAGCACGGGCCCAAGGGAGGCGATGAACTGAACGTGATCGAGGCAGGGAAAAATTATGGCTGGCCCGCAATCACCTATGGCGTGGACTACAGTGGTGCGGTGATTTCACCGTTTACTGAGGCAGACGGTATGGAGCAGCCAATGACCTACTGGGTGCCCAGTATTGGCCCATCGGGGCTGGCTATCTATCGAGGCGATGATTTCCCGGGTTGGGAAGGCGACCTACTGCTGGGCTCGCTGATCAACGGAGAAATCCGACGGCTGCAACTTGACGGTAATACCGTCATCGACGATTCACCGGTATTCCCTGAGGTGACCGGCCGTGTTCGTGACGTGCGCGTACTGAAAGACGGCAGCATTGTTGCGCTCACAGATGAGGGAAATGTCTTCCACATTTCCAGTTAACCCCTCAAGGACAGACCGGTCGCCTAACGCCGACCAGACTACTATCTACTCGGCGGCAATGCAGCCTATCCCTCAGCGGCGCCGTAACTTGGCGCTGGCGCTCGCTCAGTGGCATCAGCGAGTGTCGCGCCGCCTTATACGTGACAATCATCGGGCGCCCATCATCACGCTGTAAGTCATGAAGTGTGACTTCCCATTAATCGGTAAGCAGTTCATCATCAATGAAGTGGTCTCTAACGACCAGCCTCATGACGTTGTCGGATGGCATCACTCATACCTAGCGATTGAAGGGAGAACGATAACGTGGCAACTCAGCAAACGATGCTCGCCAGTGACCTACGCGTCGTCGAGCGATGGCTGTCTGGTCAAGGCGCCAGTGTTGAGGACGCATTGCAAGCGGCAGGGATACCCATGACCGCGCTGACAAAACCCCGTTCACGAATCCCTACGGCACATGTTGGAGCACTGCTAACACAACTATCGTCCCAATACCCTGCCGAGGATATCGGGCTTGCGCTCGCGCAACATCATCACATCATGGATACCCATGTACTCGGTATTACGGCGATATCCTCGGAGACGGGGCTAGCCGCCTTACAGCGACTCTGCCGCTATCAAGCCCTCGTTTCTACTCACAGCCCGCTACAGATTATCGAGGAAACAGACTCCGTCACGATCGCTAAAAATGTGGTCTACGAAGGCATTGCAGAACACATCACTCAGGTTTTTCTATTCGCAGTTCTGCTCCACAGCATTCGCAACTTCACTGATTTTCCTGGCGACCCGATTAAGGTCTCCTTATATGGAGCTGACGAGGACCGCCTATCGACCTATCGCAGCGTCTTTGGGCCCCGGGTCAGCTTTTCTGCTCAACGCGGGGAACTGGTGCTGCCTCGAAAATTACTGGTACAGCCCATTTCAACGAGCAACATTGATGTCCTCACCGCCAATGAGCCGATGCTAGAGTCCCTAGTCCGAGCTGTCAGAGAAGGGAGCCTGTTAGCCACTCTCAAGATTGCCATTCTCGATCAGCTCCCCGGCCATACGCTCACTGAGGAAGAGGCCGCTGCCTCGCAGAATATGAGCTTACGCACGCTACAACGGCGGCTTCAGGATGAAGGCACTCGTTTTAGGGTATTACTGGACCAAACGCGCGCCGAACTCGCCGAAAATCGGCTGGGAGACCCGATGGTAGGGCTATCGGAAGTGAGTTACCTGTGCGGGTTTAGTGAGCAAGCATCTTTCTCTCGAGCGTTTAAACGCTGGACCGGCGAAAGCCCCTCGACTTACCGACAAAAACTGTTGTCTTAACCCCTCCCCGAAAGACGGCTCATACCGCGAACTCGTTTTTATTAGGGCCCCAAGCCCACGGTGCGGAACCGATTCAGGCGGTGCGAAGCCGATCCAAGTTAGCCCGCCCGCTACGATTAGAGCGATTTTAATCGTGTGGCAATCAGCTCGATCAACTCATCAACCTCCTCGGGCGTTGTCCCAAAGTGCGTGACAAAACGTGCCATATTGGGCAACACCGGCCAATCATAAAACGCAACGCCCCTATTCCTTAGGTCGTTGCGGAGCGGTTCTGGTATCACGGGAAACACTTCGTTTGCCTCAACAGGCCAAGGCATGTCGATCGTGGAGTGTGACGCGAGTCCTTGCGCCAATCGATGCGCCATCGCGTTAGCATGGCGAGCATTCTGTCGCCACAACTCATCTGATAGGAGTGCCAGCCACTGAGCAGCGATAAAACGTTGCTTGGACCACAGGTGACCGGCGCGTTTACGTCGATACGCCAACTGCTGCTTAAGCGCTGGGTCAAACACGACCACGGCTTCAGTAGCAATGCCGCCGTTTTTAGTGAGGCCGAAACTGAGACCATCAACACCCGCCCGCCACGATAATTCAGCAGGGCTGGCACCTGAGGCAACCACTGCATTAGCAAACCGAGCGCCGTCAACATGCAACTTCATGTCGTAGCGATCCGCAATGCGTCGATAAACCTGTAGCTCTTCCGGCGTGTAGACGGTGCCAGCCTCCGTGACATTGGACAGGCTGATCACCGCGGGTTGCGCGCTGTGAACACCGTGACTGATTGCGGACTCAATGGCCTCCTGCAGACCTACGGGGTCTGGCTTACCGGCGTGTCCCGCAATACCGACCAATCGTGCACCACCCGAAAACAGTTCCACCGCCGTATTTTCATCGTTCAAAATATGGGCATCAGCGTGACAATAGACGGCACCCCATGGCGGGCACATGGCACTCAGTACCAGTGCGTTGGCTGCGGTCCCTGTCGTCACAAAAAAAATAGCACACTCGGTTTCAAATAGGTTTTGAAGGGCCGTCTCGGCTTCAGCGCTCAGCGCATCATCACCGTACGCCGGGACAGTATTCGCATTGGCCTCTACGACTGCCCTTAAAACCGATTCATGCGCACCCGCCACATTGTCTGAACTGAAGTTCATCGCTTTTCTCTGCTCGCTTGTTAACCTGAAGGCCGGACTATAAGCCCCGAGTCCCGCCACAGGCCAGTACGTGTTATAAAAGCGCCTCATTATTGGGGGAATAATGCGCGCTTTTCGCAACATTTTACTCAGTGCTACCGCTTTTATCGCACTCCTCGCAGTCCTGGCGTTGACAGCAGACTTAGGGGTACTGAGACCCCTGTACGAGCAAATCGGCAGCCACTTGCTCAAACGAGAAGTCCGCATCCTTGGGCCTTTAGAGGTTCGACTGGGAAGCCACTTGGAGGTATCTGCCCAGGACCTCACCATTTCAGGGGCCGACCCGAATGGCGATCCGTTCCTTAGCGTGGGGGCTGCCTCTCTAGCACTGCAACTCACTACTTTGTTAGACAATGAGATTACGATTAAGTCGGCTGCGTTGCGCGATGTCACTCTCAACCTTGATACCCGTCATGACAGTGACGACAACCCAAACACTGAGGCCAGCGGGACGCTGACACCGCTATCAGAGCTGAATGGTTCAAGACCGCCTGCTGAGCGCACATTCGCTTATCGAGTTCGCGCCTATAACGTGTCGGTCAATAACGCCGAACTCCTCTGGCGTAACGACAGTAACGATGACCCGTCTGTCCTGCATGTCGCAAGCCTGACTGAGGAACTCAAGGATACGACGCTGGCGCTTACTAGCGAGGGCCTCGTCAATGGCAAGTCTTTCAAAACCGACCTCACCATTCGAGATGTTGAATCACTGCTGGTTGTCGATGACTGGCTGATCGATTGGGCCGGAACGGTTGGCGGCGCGAGCTTTGACGCGACAGCCCGCCTCGATTCACTGGAGTCAATCGGCTCGTCTGAGCTCTCGCTCTCAATCCATGCCGACAGCGCCAATCAACTATTGACCACACTGGCATTACCCACCATAGAAGAGGGACCCATTGATGTTGCGGTCGCGCTGAATCAACAAGGTAAACGCTTAGCCCTCAATCTGGACGCGCTTTTTGGCGAGTTTCATTTTATTGGCGACGGCAGTATCGACGATGTCCAAACCTTTGAGTCGAGTCACCTCAACCTGATTGCTGAGGGTCCTAACCTTAGCCATCTTGGGTCTGTGATGGGGCAACCAAACTGGCCCGAAACGCCATTTGAAATCGACATCGAAGCGGTGCAGAACGGCGTAAAAATTGACGTCCCGCTCCTCATGTTGAAGAGCGATGCAGTCACCCTCTCTCTGGCAGGAGGCTTCGCCGATTACCGCCAGCCAAGTACGGGGGCATTAGACGGCACGATCGATATTCCTGCCCTGGGACGATGGGGCGCTGCACTGGCATTACCACCAGAGCTGATTGGCCCAGTCAACGGCAGTGTCTCGCTAAAGAGGACGCAAGGCGGCGCCGATATTGAGGTTCGCACCGAAAGTCCCTTCGCATCGCTC
>CAJWWJ010000021.1 GCA_913048575.1 uncultured Halieaceae bacterium | reverse complement strand
GGCGCGTTGATAAATCCTTCAGCGGTATAGCCGGTATCATTACCGTCGACGCTGTTGCCCTCTAAACCATAGCCTGCAGAAAATCCGCTGGGGTCAGGCTTGTTGGTGATAATACGGATCGTGCCCGACTGCGAGCTGGCACCGTAGAGGGTGCCCTGCGGGCCGGACAGCGCCTCGATTCGAGCAATGTCGTACATGTGAATGTCAAGGGCGCCCTGTATGGTGGTGATGGGCTGCTCGTCGAGGTACATGCCTACGCTCGGCTGCGAGGTCGTTGCCTGTCCGTCTCGCCCCGTCGTAACGCCACGCATGTAGACATTAAAAAATCCGACACCACCTGCCGCCGGTGGTTGGACAGAGATACTAGGAAGCATCCGTGCGTAATCGTTAAAGTCTTGAATACCGAGCTCGGCAATTTTCTGGGTGCTCAGCGTCTCGATGCTAATCGGCACGTCCTGTAGGTTTTGAGCCCGCTTTTGAGCGGTCACTACCACTTCTTCGAGGCCCTGAGCATATAAACCAGGGCTTGCAGCAATCAGCGCTGCCACCAGCGGCGTACGCATAAAGCGCACTGGGCCATTGCGAGGGGATCGGGGGAAATTCGACATAATGACTCGACTCCAGTAATTGTGTTGGCGTTGTAATAAAACGGCAGCCTCGATACATCGAAGCGGAATGCCGAGCACATAAATTACTCTTTTTCCGCGCTATTTACTAGCAATAGCGCACTGTGCCAAGGGTCGCTTACTGAAATTGCGGCGCCGAGGGGTACGCGGTCAATACATCCCCCAAAGTCTCTTTCAATGGGCTCAGGTGAGACTCAAAAGCCCGCCATTGCTCGACTCCTTCCTGGTAAATCGGTTGTCGCACTTGCTCCGAGCTGGCTGTTCGCACTGGGCGCTTGTTCTCAAAAAAGCGCAGGCAGCCCTCCTCAAACGGCAGCCCACAGTAATCGAGCACTGAGCGGATCTCGGCTTCTACATCGTCGACCAATCGCTCATAGATGACGCGATGCACGCGAGCAGGCAGTACCGCGTCATAGTGGTCCATTAATTCGACATAATCTCGATAAAAGTGCCCGACGTCGGCTAAGGAATAACTAAAGCTCTGACCTCTTGCGAAATATTGCTTAAAATTTGAAAAGCAGCAGCCCAATGGATGCCGACGTGCATCAATGATCTTCGCATTGGGTAAGCACGCCTGAATCAAGCCGATATGTAAGAAGTTGTTGGGCATCTTATCGATGAAATAAGGGCTCTGCGTCTTGCGATGAATGCGGGTGCGCTCAAGATAGGTCTGCCCCGCGTCATGGAGTGCCTTGGCACTCATCCTGGCTAAAACGCCATCGTAAGCGCCCATCTCATCTTCATTGGCTTCGGCGCGCAGCTCTTTTGCCAAAGTGATGATGTCGGGTAATTCAGTAGTGCCCTCTACCTGTGAGTGGCTTGCCAAAATCTGCTCTAGTAGCGTTGATCCCGCCCGCGGCATGCCCACAATAAAAATAGGGCTGTCGTCTGGGCACCCCATGCCAGCCCGCTGACGAAAAAATGACTCGGTAAATTGGGTCTTCATTCGATTAACACGTCGGTTATTCTGGGCGTGCTGATAATTCAGCGTCGAGCGATGCAGCGCGTTGCCTTTGTCATAGTGATCAAATGACACCGAATAATCGCCCGCATCCTCAGCGGCCTTACCTAAGGCAAAGTAAAACTGCACGCGACTACTCAGTTCAAGATCCTCTCGCGCGACTTGGCGTTGCATGTTTGATATGTCCTGCTCAGAAAAGCGGAAGGTCTTTAGATTTGCGAGGCTCCAATAGGCTTCACCAAAGCGCTCATCTCGATCAATAGCGCCCCGATAGGCCGCCTCGCACGCCTCGCGTTTCCCCTCTGTTTTTAAGACGTGTGCGTAACTTAACCAGACTTTTGCATTCTGGGGATACTCCTCTAATAAGGCCTGATAAAGCCGGCTGGAGCGTTCGTATTCTCCTATCCGGCTACACACAACCGCCGCCAAATTGCGGTACCCCGGGCGATCGGGCTCCTCCGCTAACAACTGATCTACTTCACGTAACGCGTCGTCTGATTTGTTCGTGCGATGCAGCAGCACTGCCAAGTTGTAGCGCGCGCCAGCAAACCCGGGCGTCAGCTCTAAGCAATACTCTAATAACGCCTGTGCATCGTCGTTTCGGCCCACCCTTACCGCTACCTCAGCCAACATGCGAATAGCGGCAACATCAGTTGGCGCGTTTTTAAGGTGGGACTTAAGGATCCGCTCTGCTGTTGGCAGCTCGTTCGCAATCATGGCAGCAGCTGCCTGCTGCAGATTGGGATTGCCGGTAGCGCTCTGCAAGTGTCGTAGGTAAGCGCTTTCGCTCGCCGCCTTATCACCAATCGCAGCGCTATGATCCGCCAAAAGACGCCAGGCCTCGGGATGATTAGGATCTAGCGCAAGGACTTTCTCCAACGCCTGAATCGCTTGCTCGCCTTGCTGCTGCTGCCCCAATACCACCGCTTTCAAGAAGTGTGCTGGCACATGGTTTGGCACCGCCGCTAGGACTTCCTCTAATTGAAGTGCCGCTTGTTGCAGATCGTGATCAAGCAACTGTTGGGCATGCGCCATCGCCTGAGCCAGATTGCCGGTTTTATCGATTGCATCACTCACTACACTCTCACCTCACTTAAGGCACTCTGGACTCACCAATCCACAGGCCACCCCTAACAAAACGGGGCACCGATTACTTATGGCGCTGCTAGGCTGACTCACATTGCGTGCGAGATTGTGTCACAAGATACGCTGCGCATCACCGAGCACTCCTCGGGGTCGCGCTGCGGCCACGATCTATCCTATACAAATTGACAAGGAAGCTCCGTGATGAATGCTACTCCCCGATCGGCCTCATTCAGTCGATCGACTCCCTGTCTTAAATCGACTACATTCTCCACAAACCTGCGCGACAATCTCTGACCAACGACAACTCACTATGATGCAAATAGACGAACCCGCCAGAACGATCAGTGTCATTCATCAAACCGAGGTACTCGTCGTCGGCTCTGGGCCCGGGGGACTTGCTGCGGCGCTGGGCGCCGCGCGCGCCGGTGCATCCGTGACGCTACTTGAGCGATTCGGCTGCTTCGGCGGCAACATTACCGCGGTAGGCGTAGAGGGCTTCGCTTGGTACCGGCATGAGCGAACTGTCGATACCGAGGGCGTAGGCATTGAGTTTGAGGAGCGAGCTCGCGAGATGGGCGCCGCCGTTAAGGAACCGCAATCAGACAGTCATGCGATTGATGGCGAAGCTTTTAAATGGGTCGCGGACACCTTGGTAGAAGAAGCGGGTATCACACCAATGCTGCACCGGTTATTCGTCGCACCCATCATGGAAGGCGACACCATCAAAGGCGTCATCGTTGAGAGTAAAGCAGGCCGTGAGGCAATTCTCGCCGAACGAATAATCGATGCCACCGGTGATGCCGATGTGGCCTACCGTGCCGGGGCGGCAACCTTCAAGCAGGCCAAGGAAGAGATGATCGGTGCATCGGTGATGTTCTCTATGTCAGGGGTGAACAAAACACGATTCATCGATCACGTTAAAAGTGACCCACAAACGTATCGTGACTGGGACTATGGACAGTGGTCGGTCGAGACATCGGGTAAAGAAGACGAGATGTTTTCGCCGTTTCTGCGCAAGCCCTTTGAACAGGCCCGGGAGGCGGGCTTAATACCCAAGGATCTCGACACCATTGCAGGCACTTGGGGTGCGCTTTATGACAGCGGTGATCTCACGTACCTCAATCTGGTTCATTTGCTAGGCTACGATGGAACCGACCCGGCTGACTTAACCCGCGGCGAAATCGAAGGGCGCAAACAAGCGATGATGGCCATAGACGCTCTCAAGCGCTATACGCCAGGCTGCGAGGGCGCCAAGTTACGCAATTTTGGGATGACCCTTGGCATTCGTGATACGCGAAAAATCGATGCGGTCTACAACATGACCGAGTCCGATGTCAGAGAGCAGGGGCGCTTTGAAGACAGCATCGGCATTTTCCCCGAATTTATTGACGGCTATGGCATTCTCATCCTGCCGACGACCGGTCGTTACTTTCAAGTGCCCTATCGGACACTGATACCTCAAGGCGTCAAACATCTAATTTGCGCGGGTCGCATTACCGGGGGTGACCGGGTCAGTCATGCCGCGACACGCAACATGATGTGCTGCACTGTGACAGGCCAAGGTGCTGGCGTGGCAGCGGCGATTGCGGTGAAGCAAGATCGTGGATTCAATGAACTCGATGTTGGACCAGTGCAGGCCGAGCTAAAACGACAAAGCGTGCGGCTGCACTGAGGTCGCGGAGGGTATGACGGGACAGGGAGCGACAGTGATGCACTCAGAACGCCGGCAGAAAGGAGGGCCCGCGATCGCAGCGCCCTTTCCTCGTCGAAGGCTGTGTCTCTCCCTATTGCCTGTCGATAGCCGTGCCGCCATGGGACAGCCAACGAACAATGGCCAACACGACATCTCGCACGAGTCTTTCGACTCATGCCACTCCTACAGCGCATACGAGACCGCCGCGCGGGCGCCTCTCGACCGTTATCGAATGGTATACCCATGAACCATAGCGATACGCAAACTGGCGGCGTGTCGCTGCATGCTGCCGAACAGCATCTGGCCGACGACGGCTTTGCCCTGCTGGTCGGGATGTGCGAAACCGGGCTCTTAACACGCCTGCTCGAGGTTTCAACGGAGCGCAGTCGCACAGTGACCCAAGCGCTGGGCACGCAGACTATCGGCATCGGTAGTGCGGCCGGGTTCCACGAGATCGTGCAACGGTCGCCCGGCCGCTGGGATATTCCCGTTTCGCCGACCGAGTTCGGTGTCGAGCACCAATCCCTGCCTTGGTGGCCGCTCATCGCCAACACGCTGGGCACTGATGCCGAACACGCCTTCAGTGGCGTCGTGTATTCAGATCCGGGCAGCCCCGCCCAGTTCTGGCATATCGACTCGCCCCACATGACCGCCGATCATCAGCCGCCCCATGCGCTTAATGTCATGGTCGCACTGCACGACATTACGCTGGCAATGGGCCCCACCGAGATTGCCAGCGGTTCGCACCGGCTGACTAACCATCTTCGCAACCCAGCGCTCGTCAGCAACGAGCTGGTTTATCAGCACGAGACGACCCGTCCAGAGCTTCTGGTGGCGGACACTTCGGGCGATGTACCAGAGAGAATGTCATTCCCATTGACAGCAGGTTCATGCCTCGTGTTCGACGATCGCATATTGCACCGCGGGCTGGGCAACGGTTCGACGAGTCGGCGCAACGTGGCCTACTTTTCTTATCGCCGGGCAGACTACTGCGAAAACACCCACTTTGAATCACAGCGCTCCATCTACTCTGCCTCAGGATGAAAGCCCGTTCACTCTAGTCTCTAGGAACGCATTGACTTGACCGAATAGCCCGCCGCACTATGCGGCCATTATCGTCAACGCGCTGTCATGTGAAGTCTATGAAAACCACTCTCCTACTATTCCTCTCGCTGCTGATCGCACCACTTCAAGCGGCCGAGCTAGGCGACCTCGATCCGGCAGCCCTCGGTTTTTCCGATACGCGACTCGCCAGAGTCTCTGACTTCGTCGATCGCGAAATTAAGGAGGGCCGACTGGCGGGGGCCGTCACGATCATCGCCCGCCACGGTCAGATCGTGCACCTCGCATCTGCGGGCCATTACGGGGTGGACGACGACCGCCCCCTCGATACAGATGCCTTGTTTCGCCTCTTTTCGATGACCAAGCCGATTACGACGGTAGCAGCAATGATCCTCTACGAAGAGGGCGCCTTCCATCTCGGTGACCCCATCGCTAAATACCTGCCGGAGCTGGGGGAGATGTCACTGCTGATCGATGGAGAGCGGGTGCCACCTCACAATCCGATAACCATAGAACAATTGATGACCCACACCGCCGGACTCACCAATGGCTGGCATATCGAGGATCCTGTGGAGCGCGCATATCGAGATGCCGCACTGCAAAAAAGCCCCGATCTGGAGGTCTTTATCAAGGCCCTTAGCGCCCTCCCACTCCGCTTTGAGCCCGGCACCCGCTATCACTACAGTGTCGCAACAGACGTACTGGGTGCGCTGGTAGAACGACTCAGCGGTCAAACGCTGGAGCAATTTTTCCACGAGCGAATTTTCGAACCCCTTGGCATGCGGGATACCTATTTCAATGTGCCCACCAAAAAAACCGACCGTTTGGCCGGCAGTCACCTATGGGATGCCGAGCGCCAACAGATCGTGCCCATGCCTGAGGGGCTGCTACCACCCCCTTCGGGCGTCACCCTGTTCTCAGGCGGTGGTGGCCTGTTTTCGACTGCCAAAGACTACTGGCGCTTTTGCGAGATGCTCCGTCGCGGAGGCCAGCTGGAGGGTATTCGTATCCTTGGGCCGAAAACCGTGCAGGCGATGACCATGGCGCGCCTAACATCCGAAGTAAGAGACAACGGCGCGACAGAATACCCTGCCTCTCATCTGTATCCGGGGCAATCCTTTGGGCTCGGATTCGGTGTGATCACCGACCCTGCGCAGTCCCAGGTGATCTCGTCACAAGGTGAGTACTCGTGGGGTGGCATCGCCAATACTAAATTTTGGGTAGATCCAGAAGAGGACCTGATCGTCATATTGATGACTCAGGTTATCGGCGCTCCGTACGGTGACCGCTTGCGCTTTGATCTCAAAGTGGCCACCTATCAAGCGCTCTCAACCCTCGGATCATCAAGCCCCTAACGGCTGCAACATCTGCCTGCGCCTAAAAGCCAGCGTGTAGATCGTCGCGTAAATCCCCACCACCGTCAGGCCAACCCACTCGATCTTGAAAGGCGTGAACTGGAAAGCCAGAACCAAGGTGAGCAAGATCACCCAATTCACAGCGATATAACGACCGGTGCCCAATGCCTCCACTGTAAAACCAATGTTGTGGGTATAAAGCCGGGTGAGAGAGTCGAGGGAATTCACGACAAATAGAATGCCAACGCCCATCATCGCCCAGCTCATCGGGCCCGCTATCGAGATCTCGTTGGCGAAATACCAATACAACACTGAAAACCACAAGGCAATCGGGATCGAAGGCACGATCAATAACAACAGTAATAGCTGCCAAGCAGTAAAACCGCTCACAAAGCGCGAGACGAACTGCCCGATCATAATGCTCCAGGCGAACCACCAGAATAGATAGAAGGCGTGATAATCATTGATCGGCAACACAAACTGGGGAAGCTGCCCAAAGTACTCGCCCAACTGGCCTATCATTCCTGCAAGCCCTAATGCGCCCATGTCGGACGCGAAAAAAGATCCTGCAATCAACGCAAAGAACAGACCGCTTGAGGTCAAACTCAGGAGCTTCACAAAACGGATCTGGGTACTGGAAATCACCGCCACCAGCACCGTCAATGCCACCAGTGTATAGCGCACCGTATTCGAGATGCCGTCGATGTATCCAGGCAAATAATGTAAAAAAAGGTAGCCCGTAAAGGCGCAGGTACCGATGATGGTGAGGTTATTGACCAGCTTGACTGCGGGAATTTCAAACAGCTGCAATTTCGGCTCGACGACGCAAAAATAAAACGTGGTGAGAAAATAAAATCCCCAGACCAGAAACCCCCAGAAACCGAACTCGAGCGCCAAAGGGTTGGCAAAGGCGTAGTCGGGTTCGTTGGCAAAAATCTCGAAATCCACCATCGGGAACATAAGCAGACCGACATCGAGCCCAGAGGTAAAAAGAATCGCCATGAAGGTCACCACGGGGACTGGGGCGACACCTTCAAGACGCATTGAGCGATAACGCACCACAAGATAAAGCGATGTGAGCGTTGTGACACCAATCGCGATGGATAAAATCCAGTTCACTACCCTTTCTCCATCAGCGAGACGGCACTGGGCCGATCGGCACTGATCTCACGGGCGCGCGCAAACGCTGGCGCGTCGCCCATTCCGTGTCTTGCCATATATCGACTTCTTGCCGCATCGGTTCCTTACCCATAATGAGGTCCGCAGCACGTTCAGCCACCATGATGGTGGGTGCGTTGAGATTACCGTTGGGAATCGTCGGAAAAATCGACGAGTCAACGACCCTGAGTCCGGCTAAACCGCGCACCCGACACGTCGGATCCACCACCGCCATCGCATCATCGACTGCGCCCATGCGACAAGAGCAAGAGGGGTGGTAAGCCGTCTCGACATTACCTTTAACCCACTCGTCGATCGCTGCATCATCTGACAAATCGAGGGCAGGCTGAATCTCCTCTGCGCGATACGCATCCAACGCAGGTTGCTGCAAAATCTCTCTCGTCAGGCGGAGGCAAGCCCGCCAGTCCGCGCGATCTTGATCTGTTGCCAGATAGTTAAACAGAATCTGTGGCTCATCCCCTGGCTCAGGTCCGGATATCCGAACATGGCCGCGGCTCTCAGGTCTGTTGGGCCCCACGTGCACCTGAAAACCATGGCCCGTAAAGGCGGCTCGACCATCGTAACGAATGGCGGCAGGTAAAAAGTGATACTGAATATCCGGCCATGCCAAACCAGCGCGGGAACGAATGAACCCGCAGGATTCGAAGTGGTTGGTGGCACCCAAGCCCGTTTTGGTCAGTATCCACTGCACACCGATACGCAGCTTTGCCCACCAGGTGAGATGCCCGTTGACAGTAATCGGCGCTTTGCATCGATATTGAAAATAGATCTCTAAGTGGTCCTGTAGATTCTCTCCTACTCCGGGCAACTCATGCTGCTGAGTCACGCCTGCGGCGGACAGCACCGAAGCGGGGCCGATACCGGACCGCTGTAATATCGTTGGAGACCCAATTGAGCCCGCACTCAGAATCACCTCTCGCCGCGCTTGAATCGATCTGAGGGCACCTTTGCGACGGTACGTTATGCCAGTGACGGTTTTACCCTCTAAGGTCAGCGTCTCGACTTCTGCCTGCGTCACCAGGGTCAAATTAGACCGCTTGCGCACTGGAGTGAGATACGCAAGGTCAGTCGAGCAACGCTCACCCCGACGCACGGTCATGTGCATGGGGCCAAACCCCTCTTGACGGAAACCATTGTAGTCTGGCGTGGTGCCGTATCCTGCTTCGTCTCCCGCAGCGACAAATGCCGAGTACAACGGATTGCGCATATTATTGCCGTTACAGGTATCAACAGGACCAGCGTCCCCACGATACTGATCACCCCCCCCCATCCAACGTTCCGCTCGTCGAAAGTAAGGCAGGCAATCCGCATAACTCCAACCCGCGGCACCCTCTGCCTCCCACTGATCGAAGTCGCTAGCATGACCACGCACGTACACCATGCCATTAATCGCCGAGGACCCCCCCAGCACTTTACCCCGGGCACAATCCATACGACGGCCATTGAGATGCGGCTCGGGTTGACCCCAAAAGCCCCAGTTAAAGCGCGGCGTATTCATCGGAATCGATAAAGCCGTGGGCATACGGATGAACAAACTACGGTCATCAGCGCCCGCTTCGAGTAATAGCACGGAGCAATCAGGATCCTCGCTCAGTCGATGCGCCAACACACATCCAGCAGAACCCGCCCCAACAATAATGTAATCAAATTCTGTCACGTTGATTCAGGTACTCCCTGCTGTCGGGTCAAGCGATACAGTAGCCATGAAGCGAGCATACCAATGCCTGCAACGGCGGCAACATAAGCGAAAAACCCCTGGTAGGCGGTTCGGGTGTCGTAGTGGGTATGCAGCCAAGCCGCCACCTGAGGCACGTAAGCATCGGGGCTATAACCTACGATCGACACGACACCAATGGCGGTACCCAGCACCCGTGTGGGCACCGGACAGTTATATAGGAGCGCCCAAAAAACACCCCGCAAACCATACGCCAACAGTGCAAACGGGAAAATAAAGACCCACAGGGTCCACGCCCAGCTCGGTGTGGCGGGCATGAGTGCTAGGTAAAGACAGGCCAACATGGATAACAGAAACAACCAAACCATCAGCAGCGGATTCCCCACGCGATCACCCACTATCCCTGCCAAAATGCCCCCGGGAAAGCGCATCCATAATTTAGCAGCACCTAATGCCGTCGCGGCGGCCAGCGTTATCTCAAATCCCCCGGTCTCTGCAAAGCTGGGGAACTCGATCGTGGCCCAAAAAACATGATAGAGCGCCGACAAAATAATACACAGCAGCCAAATACTGGGCTGACGCACGATGATGAGTAAATCCGCCCAACGGATTTTTTCTGTTTTGGCAGGGGCTCCCGCACCCGGCGTGGATTTCCAGAACATCAAAATCACACCCAGCACCGCTGAGCTCACGGTATAAAGAATGATCACGTTGATCATTCCTAATTGGCGCGTCGCAAATAGCCCAAAAATAAACGTGCCGACCGTTAACAAAATCGCCTCAAACAATCCGCGCGTCCCCTCCAGCGCGCCGAACAGCCGACCTTGTTCCTCACCGCTACCGAGCAGGCTGACTTGCTTAAACATGGCTGCCCATAAGATCCCTACGCCAATGACCCCCCAAGCGGCATAGATCACCAGTAGCGCTTCATAACTGGGAATAGTGGCGTACCAAGCGTAACTGCCCGCACTGGCAAACAGGGCAATGATCACGAGCTTCCGTGCCTCAACCCGGTCTGCCAGCCAGCCCCCCGGCACGTAGCAGATTAAGCAGGCCAATGCGTAGGTGCTACTCAAATTACCCAGCTGCGCCTCCGTGAGTGAAAAGGCGTCTAACAGCGATGTTTTAAAAAGCTGACGCAGGTAAGGCGCGCTATAAATAACCGACGCCGCGAGCGCGAGAATCATGACCTGAGCGTAGGCCGCTATTCGCTCTCGATTCATCGCTACTCTCCCTTTATTTAATCGAGGCCGCTTCATTCAGGTAGAGGCCGACGTGCTGGAGCATAGTAAGCCTCAAGTGCTGCTCGATAGAAGCGCAGATGCCGACAATTTCAAAATGCCTCGGTTGAGTGAACCGTAAGCCGCTGACGAAATGCGACAAATAATGAGGCTAAGTCGCTATCTCAGCGCGCTCGACTGACAGCAAAATCACCAGGTCTATCCGTCATCACCATCTCCACTCCCATTTGCATCAATTTTTCCGCAAGCGATATCGTGTTAATGGTGTAACACCGGAGCTGTCGATGGCACTCTAAGATTGATTGCGCCGCGCACTCGTCGAGCTGCTCTCCGTCAAGATGCATCCCCGCAATATCGTATTGCTCACAAAATCCGAGCCAATCTGAGGGTAGAACCTCAGCAATGAGTGCTAAGGGTTGCTGCGGCAGCAACGCTCTCATCGCCTGCAAAAAAGTGCGATCAAAACTCGATACGATGCAACGATGTGTTGAGTAAGCGCTTATCCTTTCAGCGAGCGCCGCCGCAGTCGCCGTGGCGGCAACCCCGTCCGATGGACACTTTGCTTCCCAAATAATACCCGGGCGATCCTGCTCATCCAGTTGCCATTGAATCAATTGCATACACGTCATCGGCCGCTCACTGCAGAAGCGTTGATGCTTCCAGCTTCCGATATCGAGGGAGGCCACATCGGACCAACTGAGGCTCGAAATCGGGGCCGAACCCGCCGCAGTCCTGCCCAATGTCTCGTCGTGAAAAATCAGTAACTCACCATCGCTCAATAACTGCACATCCGTTTCTATCCAGCCGGCACCTGAATGCGCCGCCGCGTCAAAGGCGATGGCCGTATTTTCAGGGTAATGAGCACTGGCGCCTCGATGCGCACAGATCTGCTCTGCGCGCCAACATACCGAGGAAGCGTCAGCCACAACGTAAAAGGCAAGCCATCATGAAAGATGTGCCGAACTGAGGTTATTCAGGAAGGCACCCGCAGCACTGTCCTGAGCTCTGAGGCTCTTGAGCATGGCGACCAAATTAGCATCCCGTTCATCTTCAAGTTCGCTGACCGTCCGCCCAGCCGCTTGCTCATCAGACTGAGTAACAATGCGATTAATCAGATCGTCATCGAGATCAGGAACATCCGTGAGCTTGGTCCAGGGCCATTGCAGGCAGGGGCCAAACTGTTCGAGAAAATGGCGCATACCGGCTTTACCCCCAGCCGTCCGATAGGTCTCGAATAGGCCCTTTTGTGCCCAACGCAGTCCAAATCCGTGGGTCATGATGTCGTCGATCTGCTCAGTGGTAGCCACACCATCTTTGACCAACCAAAGTGCCTCTCGCCAGACGGCTTCCAATAAACGATCGCCCACATGGGCTGGGATTTCGGCCTGCAACGTGATCGGCTTCATACCAATGTGTCGCAAAATCGATTCCGCTCGGTTTACGGTATCCTGTGGCACCGATGCCGATGGCACACACTCCACAATCGGCAATAAATAAACGGGGTTGTAAGGATGCGCCACTATGATCTGTTCCGGGCGAGTGGCGTCAGCCTGCAGCTCAGAGGGCATAAAGCCCGAAGTGGAGGAGGCGATGATGGCGTCAGGCGTGCAGGCCGCCTGAATCTCGCGCAACACCGCTTGCTTCACTTCAATGCGCTCTGGCGTGGACTCCTGTATCCATTGCGCATCGGCGACGGCGTCCTCGAGCCGCTGACACAGCGTCAATGCTCCCTCAGCTGGCAAATGATCATACACTTCGGGCACCCACCGGCGTGCCTTCTCTAATACGGCGTTGAGCACGGACTCGGCGTCAAACGCAGGGTCATAAAAATTGACTTGCCAGCCGTGCAACAAAAATCGGGCAGCCCATGCTGATCCAATCACACCACCGCCGATGATGGCCACGACTGGCATTAGGGAAGGTCCCGCTTAGTGAGATTGAGTTCAGCGCGGACCTCATCCGGCGTCATGATCTCAACCCCCATCGCGTCGATAATCGATGCGGCTCGCCCGACCAGTTCCGCATTGGTGGCCAAATGCCCTTTACCAAGCCAGAGGTTGTCTTCCAAGCCCACTCGCACATTAGCGCCTGCCAATACGGCCGCTGCAACATAGGGCATTTGATGACGCCCAATTGAAAATGCGGAAGAGACCCAGTCGCTGGGGACATTATTGATCATCGCCATAAAGGTATTTAGGTCATTGGGCGCCCCCCACGGAATTCCCATGCACAGTTGCACCATCACGGGTGCGGGAATCAAACCCTCGCTCACCAGTTGCTCAGCCAACCAAAGGTGCCCGGTATCAAACGCTTCAATTTCAATACGAATCCCTAGATCAGCCATTCGCTTTGACATATCGCGCAACATGCCCGGCGTATTTGTCATGACGTAGTCCGCTTCGGCAAAGTTCATCGTGCCGCAATCCAGCGTCGCAATTTCCGGTAAGCAGGCTTCAAGGTGCGCCACTCGCTCCGCCGCCGAAACCATGTCGGTGCCCTGCTCACTCAACGGGAGCGGCGCATCCGTGGGGCCAAAAACAATATCCCCCCCCATTCCAGCCGTCAGATTAATCACCACATCCGTTGCCGATTCGCGAATGCGCTCGACCACTTCTCGATAGAGGTGAACGGCCCTGTCGGGCGCACCTGTCTCAGGATCTCGAACATGGCAATGAACCACTGCAGCACCGGCTTTAGCTGCCTCAATGGCCGAGTGAGCAATCTGCTCGGGGCTACGAGGCACTTTATCGCTGCGCTCTTGAGTGCTACCAGATCCTGTGACCGCAGCCGTAATAAAGACCTTCTTTCTCATTGCCAATGGCATACGTTTTTCCCTCTCACAGTATTCAATGGCGTGATGGCCAGGTTTCTCGATATCGGAGACGCGCACTTAAGGCTCAATCCAATAGCGACAGTATCAGCCCATCGCGCGCGCCACAGTTTCAACCTCAAATTGCTGCTTGCCCACGATTGACGGCACGAGCAGTTGACTGAATCTCGTCGCGATCAATATAAATGCCTTGCAAGTGACGTTTCCCCGATCCGGAAAATGCCTTGCGGCCATGCAGTATGCGGCGGTTGTCAAAGCACATGATATCGCCAGGACCCAATCGGAAAGTCAGTTCAAAGCGTGCATCGTCAGCCAATTGGTGGAAGCGTCGCAGCGCCGCATAGGCTCCGGCCACCTCGTTATCGGGCATGTCTGGAAATGCTCGAACCGGATAAAAGGCACGTATCGTTGGAATATCTTCTCGGCCTAGGGTATCGATAATAGGCGCGGAAAATCGGTGATCGATACCCGGACCACGATTAAAAAATATCCAGCGACGCGTGCTGAGAATCTCATAGTCCTCAGGCTGACTGGCTTTCAGCGCTTGCACGAGTGCCGCGCCATCAGTCAGCGTCGACTCACCGCCATCCGCCTCATTGACGAGACAATGCAGAAACTGAAACCCCGGAGGCACCTCTCGAGTCGGCAAATCGGTGTGCGGGCCGAGGCGGAACCCGGTATTCGCGGTGGTATTCGTCTTGGCATCTCCGGCCAACTCAACATCCGCTTTGACATCCCACAAAGCCCCAAAGTTACTGTCACGAACTGGGCCGATACGGCTCGCCAGTTGATTCAGAAAGCCGGCCTCGATCGGCGCCTGCTCCACTACACAAACCCCGTAGCAAAGTAGGTCATTGAGCATGTCCGCAAGCGCGTTATCGTCGTCCAGTATCGGCGCGGCAGCGCGGCGAGGTGGATTGGGTAACGAGTCGGCCGTCCAAACTTGAGGCTTGGGGAGCCAGCTATCGGGGTAGTGCTGACCCTCGGCGATGTGTTTAAGCCAACCCGAGTGGTAGCGCGTCTCCTGTTCATCTGGCTGCCAGACAATACGCAAGTCTCCCGCAGGGGTCACTGACACAGAGGTCATTTGCATGGCATCAGACAGCTCCGCAGGATCCATCAGCCCCTCTCGGGTCGCCGGATCAATACCGCCATAACCAAACGTATTTTCCCGAAGCCAGAAGCGATGACAACTCAAGCGCTTGCCGTCGTGCCAATGCAACACAACGGTGTCGCCAGACCAATCCGCAAATGCAATAGGGTCAGGGCCGTAACGATAGAAATCAGGGACAGGTGGCTCCATCACAACATCATGTTTGCGCATTGCGTCTGCCCTCCTCGTCTCAACAACCGTTTTTTATCAGGCGTCAATCAATCACTGGCGTAACCAGCTCGATTCGTCCGTTTTGCGCAGAATGTACTAGAAGACGGTGTGATGCGACAGCGAATTCGCATGCAAAAAATCGGCAGGTTGAGACCGTATCACGAGGACAGAAAGGGGCAGAGATAGACAATGCTATATTGCACCAACGCATGGCAAATTGAGTGCCGTTGACGCCTGCGACGCCACACTGCTTGTATCATCAACCTAAGTTTTTGATGGCAGTGCCTACCTACCGAAGGAAAGAGGATTCTTATGAATGGCCACCACAGATTCGCGGCATTATTCCTTTGGGTCTCTCTACTCTGGATTCCTATTACCGCGGCCGAACCTGATGCTACTACTCGCTATGCTGATAAAGCTATTGCCCTGTTAGAAGACGGCATCAGCCGTGAAACGGTGTACGGCGAGGGCAATGTTCCAGCTTACGCTGAGTCACTGAGGGCGATTTTCTTAGCCGGCGGCTTTCCACCTGAGTCAATCAGCATCATTCCGTATGGCGAAACCGCCTCGCTCGTCGTGCGCTATGCGGGGGATGGCAGCAGTGGCCGCCAACCGATTCTGTTGTCTTCACATATGGACGTCGTGCCTGCTAAAACCGATGACTGGTTGCGTCACCCTTTTGAATTACAGGAGGACGATACCTTTTTTTATGGCCGGGGTGTGCTCGATAACAAATTTGATGTCTCTATTCTGACAACCCTCTTTGTTTGGCTTAAGGAATCAGGGTTCATTCCCCATAGAGACTTAATCGTTGCGTTTACCGGGGATGAAGAGTCTTTTCAGGAGACGGTACAGCAGCTGACCCGCGAGCATCGTGACCTCATCGATGCCGAGTATGCGCTGGTCGTAGACGGCGGCGGCGGTGTTCTGAACGACGCCGGTGAGGCTATTCAGTTCCAAGTTGGTTTTGCAGAAAAGACTTATGCGACATTTTCGATGACGGCTAAAAATCCGGGCGGACACAGCTCTATGCCTCGTGCAGACAACGCCATCTACGATTTAGCTCGGGCTATTCAGCAACTGCAAGCCCATCAATTTCCTTTTGAAGCTAACGAAATCACGCTCACTTATTTTGAGCGCACAGCACCCTTGCTCAAAAATGAGGTTGGCGATGCTATGGCACGCCTCGTGATGGATCCCAATGATGCCGGCGCCATCGCTATCCTCAGAGCACAACCGGAGTACATCGGCACGCTTGGCACGACCTGCATTCCCACCATGCTCTCTGGAGGGCACGCTGAAAATGCGCTGCCGCGAGCCGTCACTGCAACCGTCAATTGCCGCATTTTTCCGGGTCATACGCCCAATGATATTCTTCGTGACCTGCAGCTGATCGCAGATAATCCTCGTCTTGAGTGGCGTGTGATCGGCGTTCCAGTCACCAGCCCCGCATCGAGCTTTAACACTGAAATCATGAATGCCATCGCAACCGCATTAGACCCCCTACACCCGGGACTACCGATTGTGCCCAAAATGGGATCAGGTACGACCGATGGCGCTTATTTTCGTGCGGCTGGGATTCCCAGCTACAGCCTGACCGGTATCTTTATTAACCCCAAAGACAGCTTTGCGCATGGTCTCAATGAGCGGGTGCCGAAAGCGGCCGTGAAAGAATCTCTGCGCTTTTGGAAAGCGATGATCGATGAACTGGCGGGTGATCCTAAAAAGTAATGCGCTGTCTCACCACTTTAGGATTGGGAGCTACTCCGCCCAGCCCCAACACATAGAAGCACTCACTGAGACAGTAAAACACTCACTGCGCATCAAAACGTCAACCCCTAGTATCCGTCGCAGCTGATCTCAACCTAAACAGAGTCTTACACTGCGCGCCTCAACCGCGGTGCTCAGAGGGGGTTACGTTGGGTTATCTGTGTCATTGGGAACAAGCAGACTATACCGACTGAAAAATTGCCACACGATCTCCATACCCCAGCGCTTTTGCGGTGACGATATTTGGGGACACAGAATCTGCTTTGGAAAATCCTGCCGCTGGGCTGGCGCCACACAGTCAGCAGGGATGGCTGGAATACGCTGGGCCTGCCACTCATGACCCGCGGCGGGGTCGCCACAGCTGACGACTTCGGCATGCTTCTTTTCGCACTGCGTATGGGCCTCACAGCGAAGATTATGTGCTTCGGTTAGCGGCGTCTGCCAGGGCGCTGCTGGCGTCGCGCACCCCATCGCCACTGCCCATATGCGCGTATTTTCGGCCGCAGAGGTGTAAATCCAACCGTAGGGTGAGGGCTCACCATCGGAGGGGACTCCCGTGTCTAGGTCACCGTAATAATGAATCATTGGAAGTGCCTGATGCGGCCCGCAAGCATGCCCCGGTGGCATCTGGTAGATCATGATTGCCACGGCTGCAAACCGATCCGAATAATCGCATCCGAGCCGCTGTGCCATGCTTCCACCATTGCTATTGCCCAGCAAATAAAAGCGATTCAGGTCTGTCATCAGCGTCTGCTGAAGATTGTCCACAATGCTCAGTAAGAAACCAACGTCATCTTCACACGAGGTCCAATCACAGGCCTCACATTCCCCACAATTGGCATAGCAGGGGTACTCAAGCCGATCCGCCAGGCAGTGAGGTGTGGCCTCTAAGGAGTCATTGCTAGCCAAATCGTTCCAAGAGCTGACGAGGGCTTCTTCGTTTTGCCAAGCGGGTTTAGTGTAAAACCCCGCTCCCTGCGGGTAGGCAATGATGTAATCATTCGCATCGGCGTGCTGATTCAGCGCATGGGCTGATGCGAATCCCGTTGCGGTCGAACCATAGCCATGCAGCGCTAAGACAACGGGCAAAGGGCGACTGCCATAAGCATCTGGCAGATAAACAAAAAAGTGTCTCGCCTCGCCGTCAACTTGCACCGCTCTCCGTTGCAGTGCCTTCTCCGGTGGGGCACCGAGAAAATCAGCGACACGCTCTATCACTTGCTCTTGGTAGCATTCAGGGTTTGGCCCAAAGTGACCACAGTCGCCGGGGATCTCCACGACGTCAAACCCAACCTCCTGACCCAGCCGTTTATTGGGCTCAGGGTTGACGGTCATATCACGCTCAAACACGATGGCGAGCACCTTGGAGCGAGGCAGTGCTCTCAATTGCTTCGCATAATCCGGGCGGTCACGACGAATATCATGCTCAGCGGTTGAGCTACTTTGACTCGCACGATCTAAGAGCGCCGCCTCGTTATCAAAACGCGCCATCCCGCCCAGCCAGGCGTCAAAGTGCTCCAGCGATTGCTCGCGATTAAGATATTCCGGCGTCCAAAAAATCATGCCGTCAATCGTTGCCAAGAGTGTCGCCTTTTGGCGGATGGCTTCGGGCGAATCATTCGGCAGCGCCAATACCTCCTGCCAAGCGCGCCCTTTCAATCGATCATAAAAGGTATACCAAGGGGTACCTTCAATGGGCACAAAATACGTCGCAAACTGCGGGTACATCATGAGCCACTCATAGGTTTGATAAGCGCCCATTGATGCCCCAACAACAGCATGAAGGCCCTCGATACCCAGCGATTCGCTCAATAATCGGTATTGCAAACTCACCTGATCACGAATAGTAAAATAAGGGAAAGGCGCTTGTGCGCTGTTCGACGGCGATGAGGACACGCCATTACCGAGGGCGTTGACCGCAATCACAAAATAATCGTCAGTATCGACGATACCGCTCGAGCCCAGATAATTCGAAGATGCCAGACCTTCCGCATTGCCGTTGTACCAAGTGGGCATCAACACGATGTTACTTAAATCGTCGGCCAGCCGGCCATAAGTGCGAAAGGTAAGCTGACAATCATGAATGATGCCGCCATTTTCTAAATGACAGGCATCTAAATCAGCGGTATGAAATACGCCTTCGTGGTGACTGGATAACCACTCTTTCACAGTATCTGCGCTGCCTACTCCACTGATGGTTAAACACGCTAGCGTAATCAGTACTGTCAGGGCCGACTTGATCATAGTGTTACGACAACGCATCCCCGCACGCTCCCCTCTTCGATGA
>CAJWWJ010000020.1 GCA_913048575.1 uncultured Halieaceae bacterium | reverse complement strand
CAGGCCCGGAAGGGAGCAACGGTAGTCACTGATTCGGGTGCCGGGGTGTGGCTGTTCGAGTCGCCTCCCTATTGACGGATGGTGTCGCATGTCACATCAGGTTCTCGCCCGCAAATGGCGCCCCGGCACGTTTTCCGAAATGGTCGGACAGCAGCATGTGCTCCAGGCACTGGTGAATGCGTTGGAGACGGGTCGCTTACACCACGCCTATTTGTTTACCGGAACACGCGGCGTCGGAAAGACAACGGTGGCGAGAATTCTTGCCAAGTGCCTGAACTGTGACACCGGAGTGACCTCGACCCCCTGCGGCGAATGCGGCGCCTGCCTAGAAATTGCAGAGGGCCGCTCAGTCGACTTGATTGAGGTGGATGCGGCATCGAAGACCAAGGTGGAAGACACGCGGGAACTGCTTGAGAACGTGCAGTACACACCGACCAGAGCGCGCTATAAAATCTATCTGATCGATGAAGTGCATATGCTATCGAACCACAGCTTCAACGCGCTGTTGAAGACGTTGGAAGAGCCGCCGCCCCATGCCATGTTTCTTTTGGCTACGACCGATCCTCAGAAGTTGCCAGCGACCGTGCTGTCACGGTGCCTGCAGTTCAATCTCAAAAACATGCAGCCAGAGCAAATTGTTGCGCACCTCACGCATATATTGAGCGCCGAGTCGGTGGACGCCGACGCCGAGGCGCTATCGTTGATTGCTCGTGCGGCAGAGGGGTCGATGCGTGATGCCCTAAGCTTAAGTGATCAAGCGATTGCGTTCGGAGAGGGACGGCTCGCCGGCGCTGAAGTGCGCGAAATGCTGGGGACCGTAGATCGAGGGCAGGTACTTGAGATTGTCGCAGCGATACTCGAAGACGATCCCGCTACGGTGTTGTCTTTAGTCGCGCATATTGCCGAGCATGCTCCAGATTTTGTCTCGACACTCGACGAACTTGCCAGCATTTTGCACCAAATGACCATTGCGCAAACAGTCCCGGACGCGCTGGACACCAGCTGGCCCGATCAGGCGCGGATTGTTGAGCTGGCGGCACGCGCTACCATCGACGACACGCAGCTGTTTTGGCAAATGGCGACCTCAGGCCGACGAGACGTTTATCTTGCCTCCTCGGCGAGAGCGGGTCTTGAGATGGTGCTGCTTCGTATGATTGCGTTCCGGCCTGCGGTGGTGATTCAGCCCCAAGCCGCTGCAGGAGCCCCCCCTGTAAAAAAGCCTGAACCGCCGGCGACGCCGGTGGTAAGGGAGGGGGGTTCGGAGGGCGCCCAATCAGCGGAGACCATCGCGCCCCGAAGCGATCAAGCTGTTCCGACCGACCAGACGGTGCCCTCTAGCCCTCATCGCGCTTCGGTCTCCGCGACAGATGAAATAGCGGTGGAAGTGCCTGAGAGCACTCCGCAGAGCATCCCGCACAGCAGCTCGCACAGCAAAGATAACCCCTCGGCAACAGGCGCTGGCGACTTAGTCGGTATTGATCATTCACAGGATGTAGCGGCACCCAGTGCATCAGGGAGCCATGAGCGAGGTGCTGAGGGTGATCGGGCTCTGACAGCGCTGCCGGGCCATCAAGACCCGCCTGTGCAACGGCAATCTGACACACGGCGGTCTGAGCCAGCGGGACATACCAAGGCGGCGCCGTTGGGTGCAGAGGCGCCAATAAACGACTCAGCAGACGCGCCGGCACTCGACGAAGAGCGCGTGACGTTGACTGCCTTGAGCCCTGATCGATGGCCTCTGGTATTTGATGCGCTGACCTTCGCTGGGATTCTGCATAATATTGCCTTGAACCTTGAGTTACTTGAGGTGTCAGACCCGACGCTGCGGTTTGCGATCGCGCAGGCCGATGCGAGTCTGTTTAACGATCGGCATCCAGAGCAGCTGTCTCAGGCCTTGAGTCAGCAGATCGGACAGACGATACACGCCACGATCGAGCAGGTGCCGCAGACCAGCCGCACGCCGGCTGGCCATCGCGCGGCGGTGGCGGCACAGCAGCTCGCGGAGGCCGAACAGGCCATTTCCAATGACGATGCGCTTCAGCAGCTGATTAGGGCATTTGATGGCGAGATTATTCCCGGTAGCATTCGCCCCAATACTGCGGATGCCGGTTTCGATGGCCAGGCCGCAGCGTCGGAGGATTTGGCTTAATGGGCCATTTTATCTGCGGTTTAAAACGTGACTTATGTTGGAATAATAGCCACGTAAAGGATTGTTTTTTATGAAGTTAAGTCCGTCTATACAGGGGCTGATTGATGGCTTGAGGCACTTGCCAGGTGTCGGACCCAAATCAGCGCAAAGGATGACTTTACATTTGTTGGAGCGGGATCGGGAGGGCGCTCAGGAGATTGCGGAGGCCATCGAGACGGCGCTGGCCAAAGTGCGTAACTGCGAACGCTGTCGCAATTTCACTGAGCTTGCCATTTGTGAGATTTGCTCAGACCCTAAGCGCGACGCGTCCACCCTCTGTGTTGTGGAGGCGCCTGCTGATGTCATGGCGATTGAGCAAAGTGGCAGTTTTCGGGGTCACTATTATGTGTTGATGGGGCATTTATCGCCGATCGATGGCATTGGCCCTGAGCAACTTGGGCTGGATACGCTCTGTGCTGGATTCACCGCGGGGCAAGTTAGGGAGGTCATTTTGGCAACCAACCCGACTGTCGAAGGTGAGGCAACCGCCTATTACATCAGCCAGCGTGCCCGCGACGCGGCAGTGACGGTCTCTCGGATAGCGCACGGTGTGCCGCTGGGGGGTGAGCTGGAATACACGGATTCGAGCACGCTGGCGCATGCGTTGAGTGGACGAACGGTCGTGCAGGAATGACGTCTACTTGGATTGAGACATCAGCAGAACTCGAGGCGCTACTTTCGGCGCATCGAGGGCATGAGCAAGTGGCGGTGGATACCGAATTTCGCCGCCGCGATACCTTCTATCCCCAAGTCGCACTGTTGCAATTGTGTTGGGGCGGTGCTGCTTACCTGATTGATCCGTTGCAACTAGACGAACTCGATGCCTTACGAGGGTTTTTGACGGATCCCGCTCAAGTTAAATGTCTTCACAGCGCCAGCGAGGATCTTGAGGTGTTCGAGCACTGGCTGCAGGTCTTGCCCTCGCCGTTGTTTGATACCCAGCGAGCGGCGGCATTATTGGGTTTGGGCGGTGGCCTGGGGTATCGCGCTATCGTGGCGCAGTTCTTTGAGGTGGATCTCCCCAAGGAAGAGACGCAGTCAGACTGGTTGCAGCGCCCGTTAACGCCCTCGCAAGTCGAGTATGCAGCGCAAGATGTGAGCTATCTCTACCCGATCGGGGTGCAGCTGCTCGAGCGTGCAGAGGAGATGGGTCGCAAAGGGTGGATTTTGGAGGAGGGCGCGCGGATGACCCCCGGCGGTAAGCCGCCGCTCAGTAAATTTAAAACCGCTTACCGCTTGCCGCCTAAACAGCAGGCTGTTTTGGCCGCCGTGGTCAATTGGCGCGAGATTGAGGCACGAAAGCTTGACCGTCCGCGCAGCTGGATTCTGAACGACAAATTGGTGATGGCGTTGGCCCAAGCGATGCCTGCCTCGGTCAATGACTTGCATCGTGTTGAGGGGATACCAGCGGGGTTGGTTCGCCGGGCTGGTGAAACGTTGTTGGCGCAAATCGCCCTTGCTGAGACGGCGCCAGATGCCACCATGCATAAAGATATTGTGGTGCCTTTGTCGCGCAGTGACAGGGATGTGCTGAGCCGCCTGAGTGAGCACCTCAAAACCCTTGCCGAGACGCTACAGATACCGCCAGAGGTGCTGATGCCAAAATCGGATCTTGAGCGCTTGATTCGACAGCGTTCAGAGCCTGCGCTGGAGAGTCCAACGACGTGGTCTGGTTGGCGTGAGGCGACGGTGATTGATCCACTCAAGCAATTACTGCTGAAAGAGGCTTAACGTGACGGTGCCGGCAGAGATGGAGGTCGACGTATTCAAAACGCCCCAGCGGCCACATACCTTTTTATATTTACCCAAGGATTTACATCCAGAGGATTGGCCAGAGGGGCTGGCCGCGATATTTTCAGAGCCGCAAAAGATACTGAGCTTACTGTTGACCCCTGATCAGCCCTTGGCAATGCAAACAGCGGTGGAGGTGATCAGTGCTCTGGAGACACAGGGTTATTTTTTGCAAATGCCACCCCCGCTTCACGAGAGGGAGCCGTCAATATGCTAACGACGCAGTCTTTTATTGTCGCGGTCTGTGCCTATGGGTTGGCAGCGCTAGTGGGATTGGCGATGATTCGCAGGCTTTGGTTTCAGCGCTCAGCGAGCCTCGCCAGTTCAGTCGTGATGGGTCTCATTGGTGGGCTGCTGTTGACGCCTGCCTATCCGAGTAGTGAGGCCGCCTCGATTGCCCCCGCACTCATTGTGGTGATCTTCAACGCCCTGTTTGGCGACGGGCTCGCAGCGGCCCTACAGCCGGGACTGTGGTTGGTGGCGGGCGGCCTGGCTGGTGCGCTGTTGGGCTGGTGGAGAGCACGTCGACGGACCTCTACTGAGTCGCTGTGAGTGGTGTGTCGCACTGACTTCGGGTAGTCTGCCCGCCTTTAAGTCATCAGAAACGAGAGAATAACGGTATGAAGTTTGAGGGAACGGAACGCTACGTCGCCACAGATGATCTCAGAATGGCGGTCAATGCCTCAGTGGCGCTTGAGCGACCACTGCTCATCAAAGGTGAGCCAGGAACGGGTAAGACGATGCTGGCAGAAGAGGTGGCAGCCAGCTTAGGCAAGACACTGATTCAGTGGCACATTAAATCCACAACCAAAGCGCAACAGGGGTTGTATGAGTACGACGCAGTCTCGCGTTTGCGCGATTCGCAGTTGGGCGATGGCAAGGTAGAGGATGTCAGTCGGTACATTAAGCATGGAAAGCTGTGGGAAGCATTCACCGCAGACGAGCAGGTCGTGTTACTGATTGACGAGGTAGACAAGGCGGATATCGAGTTTCCGAACGATTTGCTGGTCGAACTGGACCGCATGGAGTTTTTTGTCTACGAGACGGGTGAGACGATTAAGGCGAAGCAACGCCCCATCATCATCATTACCTCTAATAACGAAAAAGAATTGCCCGATGCATTTTTACGGCGCTGTTTTTTCCACTTCATTAATTTCCCCAGCAAAGAAACGATGAAAGAGATCATTGCGGTTCATCATCCCAAAATTAAGACGAGTTTGGTCCAGGAAGCACTGGAGATGTTTTTTGAGTTGCGCGATATTCCCGGCCTGAAGAAAAAGCCGTCCACGTCAGAGCTGATCGATTGGCTCAAGCTGCTGATGGCGGATGACATTCCCGATGAGGTCCTCAAGAACCGCGACCCGACCAAAGCGATTCCGCCGCTGTATGGTGCGCTGCTGAAAAACGAGCAGGATGTTCAGCTACTGGAGCGCTTGGCATTTATGCATCGCCGAGAGGCCCGCTGACGCCGTGCTCGTTAATTTCTTTCATGTGCTAAAGGAGACTGGGGTCCCCGTGACACCCAGAGAGCTGCTTGATCTGCTCGAAGCGATGGAGCGACGGCTGGTCTTTGGTGACATGGACGATTTTTACTCGCTGTCTCGTGCCATTTTGGTCAAGGATGAAAAGTATTACGACCGTTTTGATCGGGCATTCGGATTGCATTTTCAGGATCTAGAGGCCCTCGATGATGTCATAGAGGCAATGATCCCCGACGACTGGTTGCGCTCTGAGTTTATGAAGCAACTGTCAGAAGAGGATAAGGCCAAGATCGAGAGCCTCGGGGGTCTTGAGGAGCTGATCGAACAGTTCAAGCAGCGCTTGGAAGAGCAAAAAAAGCGCCATCAGGGTGGGAACAAGTGGATCGGCACAGAGGGGACTTCTCCTTTTGGTAATGACGGCTATCACCCGGAGGGCATTCGCGTCGGAGGTGAGAGCAAGAATAAGCGGGCCGCCAAGGTTTGGGATCGTCGCGATTTCAAAAACCTCGATGACAGCGTCGAGTTGGGAACGCGCAACATCAAAGTCGCGTTGCGCCGTTTGCGCAAATTCGCCCGCACCGGCGCGACCGAAGAACTTGACCTAGACGATACGATTAAGTCGACCGCGCGTAACGCGGGTCTCTTGGATATCAAGATGGTGCCAGAGCGCCGAAATGCGGTGAAAGTGCTGCTGTTCCTCGATATTGGTGGGTCGATGGATCCCCATGTAAAGGTGTGCGAGGAATTATTTTCAGCAGCTAGAACCGAGTTTAAGCACTTGGAATATTTTTATTTCCATAACTTCCTTTACGAGAGCGTCTGGAAAAATAATATCAGGCGTTTTAATGAGCGCACTTCCACACTGGATCTGATGCATAAGTACGGCCATGACTACAAGCTGGTATTTGTAGGAGATGCATCCATGTCGCCTTACGAAATCATGCAGCCCGGGGGATCGGTTGAGCATTGGAATGAGGAGTCGGGCGAGCTGTGGATGAGGCGGCTGCGTGAAACCTACGAAAAGTGTATTTGGATTAACCCCGTGCCTGAGGATGAATGGGAGTACACCCAATCCATTTCGATTACGCGACAGTTGATGGAGGGCAACATGTACCCCCTCACACTACGAGGACTCGAAGAGGGCATGTCCTTTCTCTCCAAGTAAACCGTTCCTCGAGTGCGAGATTGGTTTTTCTGACACCTGGCGCAGGCGCGGTAAAGCCGCCTTTTTTTACGCATCTTTAGGCGCTTTTGGCTACACTGACCGAGTAAGCAAATAAATAAAAATGGGGAAAGAGATGGCGCCGGTGATTCGTTGGCTTTCAATTGTCTTTGTCGTGAGCGCATTCGCGGCGTGTGATCAACAGTTGGAAGAGGCAGTGGCAACACCAACTGACGCGGTTGCTGCCGCGCAGGTTGATACAGACCGTATCAAGGCCGCCGCAACTGAGCCTGAGATGTGGCTCACTTATGGCGGTGGCTATGATGAACAGCGGCATTCGGCGCTGGGGCAAATCAACCGAGATACCCTGCCAGAGCTGGGCATTGGGTGGGTTTATGAGATGGCCAAGCCGCGTGGAGCGGAGGCCACGCCCATTGTGGTTGACGGCGTAATGTACGTCTCCAGCGCCTGGTCAGTCGTCTACGCCTTGGATGCTAAGACGGGTGACGAGCTTTGGGTCTACGACCCAAAAGTCTCTGGCAAGGACGCCGCCAAAGGCTGCTGTGATGTCGTGAATCGCGGTGTCGCTGTGCATGACGGCAAGGTGTTTATCGGCGTCTTCGATGGACGATTAGAGGCACTAGACGCAGCGACAGGTGAGGTGATCTGGAGCAACATCACGGTGGATCAAACCAAGCCCTACACGATTACCGGTGCGCCACGCGTTTTCAAGAACAAAGTGATTATTGGTAACGCGGGCGGCGAGCTCGGTGTGCGCGGATACGTCACGGCCTACGATGTCGACAACGGTGACTTAGTCTGGCGCTTTTATACCGTGCCGAATCCAGAGAAGCGGCCTGATGGTGCTGTTTCTGATGAGTCGTTGGAGAGGTTGGCGAACGACACTTGGGGTGATACCGGCGCTTGGGTGACAGACGGTGGCGGTGGGACGGCATGGGACTCTATTGTTTATGACACCGTCAATGACCAGGTGCTCATTGGCGTGGGAAATGGTTCGCCTTGGAATCCGGACATCCGCGACCCTGATAGTGATGGCGATAATCTGTTTTTGTCTTCTATCCTCGCAGTCGATGCTGATACCGGCGCTTATCGCTGGCACTACCAAACCACGCCGCGTGATCGTTGGGACTACACCGCCACACAGCAAATTACATTGGCCGATCTGCCCCTCGGAGAGGACGGTGCCAATCGCAGAGTGGTCATGCAGGCGCCTAAAAATGGCTTCTTTTATGTGTTGGACGCAGCGGATGGTGAGTTGATCTCTGCGACGCCATTTACCGCTCAAAATTGGACCACGGGACAGTTTGACGAAAACGGTCGTCCAGAATTGGTGGAAGAGGCTGTGGATCTGGCGCTGTATGCAGTGGTGCCGGGGCCGACAGGCGCCCACAACTGGCATCCCATGGCGTTTAATCCCGATACGGGGCTGGTTTACATTCCGGTTAACGAGATTCCGTTCTTCTATGACAAAACGCGCAATGTTGAAGACAGTAAGTCGTTTTGGAATATTGGCTACGACGCGGCGGCAGGGTGGCCGGTGGAGTATCCGGCGGGAACACTGGATGCAGTGCGCGACCTTGACGGCGGCAGTCTGCTGGCGTGGGATCCGGTGAAGGCCGAACCTCGATGGGCGGTGCCTTTTCCACTGCCGCTGAATGGCGGTGTGTTGAGTACTCAAGCAGGACTGGTGTTTCAGGGCAACAAGTTTGGTGAGTTTGTCGCCTATGATGCGGAGACGGGTGAGCGGCTTTGGGCGGATAAGCTCGTTGGTAATGCGGCAGCGGCGCCAATGACTTATGAGATTGACGGAGAGCAGTACCTCAGTGTGCTGTCGGGCTGGGGCAGTGTATCGAGTCTGATTGCCGGATTTACCTACGGTGAAGCAAAGTCAAAAGAGCCTGCTCGGGTGATCACCTTTAAGTTAGGCGGCGACGGTGACATGCCCGCGGCACTCGTTGATAACGTGGTACGAACGCCTCAGTCTCCCATGTTCGGAGAGCCGGACCAGCATCAATTAGGGATGCAACGATACGCCGAAAGCTGCCATTTTTGTCATGGTGCATTCGCAGTCGGTGGTGGGGTGGTGCCCGATTTGAGATGGTCAGCATTGGCTGGGAACGAACAGGCATGGGATCTCGTCGTTCGTGAGGGCGCGCTTGAAAAGCAAGGTATGGTCTCTTTCGCGGGACGCTTGAGCAAAGAAGACACCGATGCGATTCGCGCCTATGTGGTGCAGCAGGCCTGGCTGGCGGTGGCTAACGGTGACGCTTTGCCACCGCAAGATGGTTAATCATTCACTCGGGGCGTGGTGAGGTGAAAGGCAACGAGTGCCGCCGTCACCGCAACGTTGAGTGATTCAACCTCGTTGCTCATGGGGATGGCGAGTCGTTGGTCCGCCAGTTGGTGGACGGCGTGGCTGACGCCACTCGTCTCACCACCCAGTACAAACACCGTGCGCGCTGGCACTTGATACGAAAACAATGACTGGGGTGCGCTAGCCTCCAGCGTTGCGATGGCATAGCCCTCCGCTTTGAGCGCTTGCAGCGCAGGCGCTAGGGCGTCACACGATATCAAGGGTGCGCGGAACACCGTGCCAGCGGATGCCTTGATTACTAAAGGCCCGAGCGCTGCCACGCCCTTTTTCGGATAGAGCAGGCCGTCCAAACCCGCTGCCACCGCTGAGCGAATAATCATGCCGACATTTTGTGGGTTGGTGATGCCATCGAATGCGAGGAGTCGCTGTGGGGTCGATGGGTCGCCCGATAGCAGTGAGTCCACTGAGCCAAAACGGGGGCAGTTGATGTCTAGGGCCACGCCTTGGTCTTGGCGCCCGTTTTTCGAGATGCGCGATAATGCCTGCTTCTCGTGGTACTGGATCGGGATATTGCGCGACTCGGCTTGAGCAATGATTTGCGCGATAATGCCACCGGGGCGATTACTATCGGCCAAATGCAGTTGGGCAACCTCCAGCGCTCGATTGGCGAGTGCCTCGAGCGCCGGTTTGCGGCCATAGAGAGTGAGGCCATTTTGAGGGTGCCATTTGTTAGCCATGTGGTGCGCCACTGTGAGGGGATGAATTCATGGGGTCATTAACACTCTACACCACGCTGGGGTGCCACCTGTGTCAGCATGCTGAGGCACTGCTGGAGGCGTCAGGATGCCAATTTGTCGCCAGTGACATTGCCGAGGACCTCACCTTATTAGAGCGTTACGGAACGCGCATACCGGTCGTGAGAGACAGTTTGGGTAGCGAGCTAGGATGGCCCTTTGACGGCACAATGTTGTCTCAATTTATCAATAAAAACAATTAGTTGACATACACCGTTAGTCTTCAATATCAACCTTAACAGCCAGTACGTCACAGTCGGCACCATGCATCACGCCGTCGGTTGTCGAACCCAATAGTAGGGCTAATCCCCACCGCGCATGGCTGCCAACCACAATCAGGTCGCCATTGACCGCTTTTGCCTGAGTCGGGATCTCGGCTTCGGGTCGTCCGGTCACCAAATGGCGATGGCTCTCCGGGACACCGATCCCCTCGCACAAACGATCAAGCTGCTCCCGCGCTTGCCCGTGGATTTCCTCTTGAATGGCCGAAAAATCCATTGGAATATCGCCGCCATAGGTAATAGCCAGTGGCTCGATGACATGGAGGACATGCAGCTGTGCCTGATTTTGTTGAGCCAACGAAGCGGCTCGCTGTATGACAGTCTCAGTGGTGTTTCCCAGGTCGACCGCCGCCAGAATCTGTTGATAGGGCATACTAGATTCACTCGTTGGGTTTTCAGCGCTAAAGGTAGCGAAAAAAGCGGAGCTTGTCTTGAGGAAGCGATACTGATGGTTTACGTCTTGATTGCGCTGGGTTTGGCAGTGGTGATTGGCCCACTGATATCGGCTATGCCGTCTAAGGCACAGCGGCGCGTCGCCGCGGTGCGGGATCGGGCCAAAGCGTTGGGGTTGCGCGTCACACTGCGGCCGGTGCCCGCCGTGCCTGCGCGCTTTCGGTTTGAGCCTGATCGCGATTTGGCGTGTTACCAGCAAGTCCAATCTCAGGGCAAATTGGCGCTGGGCGAACAGCGCGCTTATGTTTGGGCAGACGGCCATTGGCAGCCCACACAGGGTGCTTCGGCAACACCGGCGTGGTTGACCAGTTTGCCACCAGGGGCTCCTTTGGTAGAGGTATCCGATCGTTATATCAGTATTTTTTGGGATGAGCGGGAGGGCCTCGAAGGCCTCGAAACGATCCGACAGGCCATTGATTCCAGATAACCCCAAGGCGGTGTGTGCTAGCAGGGGTCGACAAAGGTCATTGCACTTCAGGTCTTGACCCGAGCCGCATTCCCGCTGTTAGATGCCATCCGTATCAGCAGTCGATGGGTTCTGGGCTGTCACTTTTGAGCAGGCAAACGTAGATATGGGTAAAACACTGGTTATTGTTGAGTCTCCGGCCAAGGCCAAGACCATCAACAAATATCTTGGCAAGGACTTCATTGTGAAGTCCAGCGTCGGGCATATCCGTGATTTGCCCACCTCCGGCAATGCACCGACTACCGATCCCAAGGAACGCGCGGCGCAGGCCGCGATTACCCGCAAAATGGCGCCGGATGAAAAAGTGCGTTATCAGGCTCGCAAAAAACGTGAGCAGCTCGTCAGACGAATGGGCATCGATCCCAACAATGGCTGGGCCGCGCAGTACGAGATTTTGCCCGGTAAAGAAAAGGTAGTAAGTGACCTGCGCAAGATTGCTAAGGATAGCGATGCCATCTATCTCGCGACTGATCTCGATCGCGAGGGAGAGGCGATTGCCTGGCATTTGCAAGAAGCGATTGGTGGCGATGCAAGCCGTTACCACCGCGTGGTGTTTAATGAGATCACACAAAAAGCCATACAAGAGGCCTTTAAAGAGCCGGGCCAACTGGACATAGACCGCGTTTATGCCCAGCAAGCGCGTCGCTTCTTGGACCGTGTGGTTGGTTTTGAAGTGAGCCCGCTACTGTGGGCAAAAGTAGCACGAGGCTTGTCTGCGGGCCGAGTGCAGTCAGTTGCAACGCGCCTAATTGTCGAGCGCGAGCGAGAGATTCGCGCTTTTGTCCCAGACGAGTACTGGGAGGTTCATGCGCTATTGAAGGCGGCTGACTTTGAGCCGGTGCGTTTCATGGTGACGCATCGCGCGGGTGCTAAGTTCGAGCCGAAAACCCAAGCCGAAGCCGATGCAGCCGTGACGGAAATGCAAGGTGCCGCCTTTACGGTTGCAGACCTTGAGTCTCGTAAGACCAGCTCTAAGCCGTCAGCGCCGTTCATTACCTCAACTTTGCAGCAGGCAGCCAGCACCCGCATGGGATTTGGCGTTAAAAAGACCATGATCCTGGCGCAGCGCCTTTACGAAGCGGGCTACATTACTTACATGCGTACCGACTCGACCAATCTCAGTGACGAGGCAGTTGCGAGTTGTCGAGCATTGATTCAGAAGGAATTCACACCGGATTATCTACCAGCAGATCCGATACGCTACGGCTCGCGTGAGGGTGCTCAGGAGGCGCACGAGGCGATCCGTCCCTCGGATGTCAGGTTGAAGAGTCATCAGCTCGCGGGTATGGAGCCGGATGCCGAACGACTCTATGAGCTGATTTGGAGGCAGTTTGTCGCCTGTCAGATGACGCCCGCCCGCTACCTCTCTTCGACACTGGTCGTCACAGCCGGTGATTGCCGCCTGACGGCGAAAGGGCGCATGGTCGAGTTTGACGGCTTTACGCGGGTCCAGTCACCCGCCGCGAGAAAAGGAGAAGAGGCTGTATTACCGCCCTTGGCGACGGGCGATGCACTGGTGGCGACCGAGTATGACCCGAAGCAGCATTTTACCAAGCCGCCGGCGCGCTATGGTGAGGCGAGCTTGGTGCGCGAACTGGAAAAGCGGGGTATCGGACGTCCCTCTACCTATGCGGCCATCATATCGACCATTCAAGATCGCGGTTATGTTCGGCTCGAAAACCGACGCTTGTATGCCGAAAAAATGGGCGACATTGTCACGGAGCGGCTGCAGACTTGTTTCAGTGATTTGCTCGATTATGGCTTTACGGCACTGATGGAAGAGCGGCTCGATGAGGTCGCGAAGGGAGCTTTACCGTGGACTGATCTGCTCAATGAATTCTACGACGACTTCAGCGGGAAGCTGGTGCAAGCGGGTATCAATGGGCCAGATGGCATGCAGCCTAACGACCCGACGCCCACGGGTATTCCCTGCGACGACTGCGGTCGTCCTTTACAAATTCGGACCGCGAGCACGGGTGTCTTCTTGGGTTGCTCTGGCTACAACCTGCCACCCAAGGAGCGCTGTAAACAAACCGTCAATCTCACGTCGGGTGACGAGGCGATCAGCGTCGATGCGGACGATGAGGCGGAGTCGCGTTTGCTGTTGAGCAAGCGTCGTTGTGGCAAATGTCATACCGCGATGGACAGTTATTTAATTGATGAGTCGCGCAAGTTGCATGTCTGTGGCAACAACCCAGATTGTGACGGCTATGAGGTTGAGCAGGGTCAGTTCAGGATTAAAGGCTACGATGGCCCGGTCATTGAATGCGATAAGTGTGGCGCTGATATGCAGCTTAAAACGGGCCGCTTCGGTAAATACTTTGGGTGCAGTGAGTCGGGCTGTACTAATACTCGCAAGTTATTGCGCAATGGCGAAGCCGCGCCGCCCAAAATGGATCCGGTTCCCATGCCTGAATTGCGCTGTCTCAAGGTAGAGGACCATTACATACTGCGAGATGGCGCTTCTGGTATTTTCCTGGCGGCGAGTCAGTTTCCAAAGCATCGAGAAACCCGGCCCCCCTTCGTTGATGAGTTGCTCCCCCATCAGGCAGAGATCGACCCCAAGCATCATTATTTGTTCGATGCGCCGCGGGTTGATGATCAGGGAAACCGCGCTCAAATTCGTTACAGCCGCAAGACGAAAGAACAATACGTCATGACGGATCTGGATGGGAAGGCGAGCGGCTGGCGAGCGATGTTTGTTGATGGCCGCTGGATGGAAGAGGGGTCGGCAAAGAAAAAGCCCAAGGCCAAAGCAAAGGCTAAAACCAAAGCCAAGACCAAAGCCAAAGCGAAGAGTAAGGCGAAGGCGGCACCCAAACCGAAACCCGCAGCGCCCGCAGAAGCAGTGGTCGATTGAGCCACCCACTGGCGTTTGCGAATCAGTGCCTGTATCACGCCCGCATCGTTCAAGCGGGCTGGCAAAGCGAGCTAGAAGCGCAGCGTGAACCGAGTCTTGCCGTTGACCTAGCTTTTGCACCATTGCTGCAAAAGGTCTTTTTGGATGCGTATGGCTGGCTATTGCTCGCAGGCTGCCGAGTCAGAACTGCGCCAGAGCATCCTCCCCATACAGTGCGCGACTTGCCCTCATTACCTGCTGGGCTGGTTTTGCCGGCAGAAATAGCGGCGTGTGCTGAGTTAGAGAGCACTGGTTGGTTGGCCGCGTTGCAGGCACCGATATCGCGGCATGCGACAGTGCGGCAATCCAACAACCTGGCGGCCAATAGTGCCGTGCCGACCCTCGAGCAGTTTGCTCTTTGGGGCCAAAATTTGGGTGCGCTGGCTCAACATATTGCTGACGCCATTGACGAGTCATAGCACGAGTGTGGGCGCGAGTCCCTCGGGGCAGTCTGTGGTAGTTGCGCTGTCAGAGTGTTATTGTTGTTAGACATCTCAGCGGTGGCGTTGGGGTGACTCCTCAGATAAGAGAGGTCTTTGAGTGTCTACATCTTTACTAGAAATCGTCGATCTGGGAAACGGTGAGGTGGTCCTGCAACGCGTGGAAGGGGACTCCGAGCCATTGGTCAGCATCCAGTTTTCTGATGAGGCGAATGCCTACCTCATGGGGAACAATTTGGAGATTGCCAAGATCATGATTCAGGCTGGTATCGAGGCTGCGGCGCAAATGGCCGACGTGAATAGCCCCGAGGTGGATACCGCGGAAGGATCAGAAGCCAGAACGTTACACTGAGCGGGACCCAGTAGCCCACTTGATTCGGGCTACCCTCAATAGTGTGGCGCCCGCGAGGCACGATGCATCGCGATCCTAAGGAGCCTTCCGGTTATTCTGGCTCCGGGTGAACTGCCCCCTAAAATCTCTCCCCAAGACGCTGTCCTAAGACGTTATCCCAAGGCGTCAGCCCAAGATACATCCTAAGGCGTCTCCTCAAAATTTCAGGAAGCACCCAGTCAGTAACTGAGGGTGCTCTCAGCGCTTGCGGTTAAATTTGTTGCCGAATGACGCCGACGCTAATGCCCTCAATACTGCAGTCGGTTGTGCGTAAATCGACTTCAATAGGTTCAAAATCCGCATTCTCCGGAAGCAGCTTGAGCGAGTGTGCGCCGGCTCTTTGAAGCCGTTTCACCGTCACTTCGTCTTCAATGCGCGCGATCACGATTTGTCCGTCTCGCGCCGTGCTGGTGTTGTGCACCGCCAGCAAATCGCCATCTAAAATCCCCACGTCTTTCATACTGTCCCCCGTGACGCGCAGCAAAAAGTCGGCGGGTGGAGAGAAGAACTGCGCGCTGAGCTCACAGTAATCTTCGATATGCTCTGTCGCCAGAATCGGAGAGCCTGCGGCCACTCGGCCAACAATAGGCAGGCCGGTGCTTTCGGTCAGGCGGATACCGCGCGACGCCCCTGCGATCATTTCGATAGCACCTTTGCGCGCTAACGCGCGCAAATGCTCCTCTGCTGCATTCGCCGACTTGAAACCGAGCTCGCGGGCAATATCGGCGCGAGTCGGTGGATAGCCGGTATCGGCCAGATACTGACGGATCACGTCGAGCACCTGCTCTTGTCTATTAGTGAGTTTCATCGAAGTGCCTCCTAATCCCCAGTGCTGTTCATATAGAGTGCTGATCATATATACAGTCTGTTGTTTTGTACAGCGGTGGGTATGGTGAGTGAGGTGGGTAGGTTAGGATGGGCGCACGATTGTTGAGGATGATACTGAGATGTCATTTTTGCTGGAGCTAGTGGCGCCGTTGGCAGCCGCGCTGAGCGTGCCCCCGGGCGCGCTGGTCTTTGTTTTGCTCATATTGGCCGGGACACTCGGGCATGTTGCGATTTATCGCTCAGTGCGTCGCCTCACAATGGCCGCTGATAAAACCGAAACGCGATGGGACGATGTGATCCTCTACGCGGTGTTTCCCCCGATCCAGTGGGTCATGTGGACTGTGTTGGCGCTGCTGTCTCTGAGTCTGTTCAGTATTTTTGACGGGGTGAGAGAGGGTCTTTTAACGCTGTCGGACACCGCACTACTGATCTTATTTGGCTGGTTGGCGCACCGATTAAGCCGAGGGATCGAAGAGGAGCTGTTGGGTGAGCATCGCGGCGCAGTCGCTTCGGATGAGCGCGCAACGATCAGTGCGGTGGCTCGACTCAGCCGCATTATGGTGTGGACGGTGGCAGGCATCATGATTCTTCAGTCGCTGGGTGTCTCCGTATCCGGCCTACTCGCGTTTGGCGGGGTAGGGGGGGTTGCAGTGGGTTTCGCGGCGCGCGATCTGTTGGCAAACCTGCTCGGGAGCTTGAGTATTTTTCTTGATAGACCGTTTGCGGTAGGCGATTGGATCCGCTCCCCTGACCGAGAGATCGAGGGAACGGTTGAAGACGTTGGGTGGCGAGTCACGCGTATCAGGACCTTTGATCAGAGACCGCTATATGTGCCAAACGCGGTTTTTTCAACCGTGGCGCTGGAAAACCCGTCGCGCATGTTGAACCGGAGAATTTACGAGACAGTCGGTATTCGCTACGACGATGCGGGGGTGATGGCCGAGATCGTCTCAGAAACGGAAGCCATGCTGCGCCAGCACGAGGGGATCGATACCACCCGCACGCTCATCGTCAATTTTGTGAGCTTTGGTGCGTCCTCGCTAGACTTCTTTATCTACACCTTTACGCGCACGACCGATTGGGTCACTTACCATGGCGTTAAGCAAGACGTGATGCTGCGTATCCTCAGCATTATTGAGGCCCATCAAGCCGAGGTCGCCTTCCCCACCCGCACACTATTGCTTGATCAAAACCCGCCCGAGATGGCGCCAGACTGAGACGTTCGCTACAGCGGCTTTTTCGTTAGGGGCAGTGTGCTTGGCGGGCAGCGAATCTCCATGATTCACTCGGCTGGCAGTATCAGGGTCACTCTTGGTTAATCGTTTCGCCGAGTGCATATAACTCGTACCACGACAGCTCACGCCAGGTCGCTAAGACTTTGACAACCGGGTGGTCGTAATAGCGTAGCCTGTTTTCCGATAGCGGAACTGTGTCCTCGATGTGGATGATATGCCGCCAAGGCCAAGGTGCTGGAGCCTGAGGTGCAAAGCGGGTTGGGTGCCGAGCCGCTAAGCCAGGCTCGTCCGCCACGCTGGCTGGCGATGAAGCGGTGTCGAAGGGGTTCAGAGGCACAGTCGCCTTTGCCCCGATGTCACCTGCTTGATCGGTAACCGCTGGGTCGCTCCTAGCTGTGTTAATCAGGGTTGGGTCGATCAGGGCTGGGTCGAGAGCCGCTAGTGTTGATATCACCGTCACGCGCTGCGGTGAGGGGGGAGGGGCGGCACCCTCAAAAATGGCCGGCAAATACTGGCCGTCAGTGTTCGCCCAAAGGTTCAGGCCCAGACGCCAGCTGTTGTCTCGGGGGAGCAGCTGAACAAACCCCTGTAACACCGGGTAGGGGGAGTCCGTATCGGGTTCAACCAGGATCGGTAGTGAGTCACTGTCAGGGCTCTGTAGCCACGATGCTGACACCACTACCGCGTCGTCGTTTTGCTGCTGATATCGTTCGAGACCGGCTGCAAGACGATCAAGAGGCAGTTTCTCAAAGGTCGCCGGCTCCGGGATACGGCGCGCCGTCACGGTGAGAGGGGTCAGTGTGACCTGCTCTGCGGGTATCGCTAGGGGAATGCTGACCTCGGGCGCCTGCCCACGCCGGTCATCACCTGCAATGCCGAGTGACTCAAAGGGGGTGAGGCGGGACGTGTCGTCGTCGAGCGCAGCCTCCTCAAAGGGCAGTAGCGGCCCCTGCCGTTCGTCGTCTTCGGCAAGTGGGGCAGGCTGCTCAGTATCGGCTGTCGCGTCAGTGTTAGGCTCGGTGGGCGAGGGTAAGCGGAGGGCCATTAGTTCATCGATCAGCGCCATGTCTTGCTCCGAGAGTAACGGAGGAGGGGGTTCCCAGAGGGGCGGCGTGTCGCTGGGTGGTGTCACCAAGATGTGTCCAGAGGGGCTCACCGATACCGTTGCCGAGTCGTATTGCGTCATCAACGTAGCCTTGAGCGCGGGGTCTTGGAGCCAGCGCCAGCGTGCGGGGTAGTGAACGGAGGTAGCCAATGGCCAGGTTTCGCTACTCAGCACTGCTGGGCGAGTATCGACTAGTACCACCAATTCAAACTGAAACCAGCCAGAATGGCCGAATCCGCCCGGTAGGCGCGCTGCCAAAGCGGCGTTCGTGGTCAGGGAGAGTGCCACGATCGATGCTCCGATCATGGCCACGATTTTTGCTACGACCAATATCATGGCAAGGCAGGCCAAGAAGAAGCGTGTCATCCAGAGGCCTCCTGCGGAAGCGTGGCTAGCCAAGGGTCGAGCAGCGTCTCAATCAATTCGGTGCGCGATTCGAGCGTGGGCAGTTCTGCCGTCACACGGAGCTTGTTATTGCCGCCTAGGCGGTAACGCTGAGGGTCCGATTGAATCAGTGACACGATGGTAGCGGGCTCGACGACGGTGGCGGGCTTGAATTCGATGCTACCACCTTCCTCGGTCATGTCGATTTCGCCGATTCCCAGTCGTTGCGCCGATGTTCGCAGCAGCGCGCAGGTAAAGAGGTTTTTAGTGGGTTCAGGGAGTAGGCCAAAACGATCGATCATTTCAACCTGAATGTCTCGCAGGTCCTCTTCACTAGCGGCTTTGGCGATCCGCTTATACAGCACCAACCGAGTACTGATGTCCGGCAGGTATTGTTCAGGGATGAGCGCTGGAACGTGGAGTTTGATGTCAGTGCCGCTATCTAGCGGTTGGTCTAAGTCGGGAATTTCTCCGCGTTGCAACGCGGCGACGGCGCTGTCGAGCATCTCGAGGTAAAGCGAAAACCCGACTTGATTAATTTGTCCCGACTGCTCCGCACCGAGTAATTCGCCTGCGCCGCGAATTTCCATATCGTGAGACGCTAACTGATAGCCTGCACCTAGATCGCCGGCGGCCTCGATGGCCTCAAGGCGCTTTTGCGCATCTGAGGTGATCAGTGATCGGGGTGGGCTGAGCAAGTAGGCGTATGCCTGATGGTGCGAGCGACCGACGCGACCGCGCAACTGATGCAGCTGGGCGAGTCCAAATTTATCGGCCCGCTCGATGATGATGGTATTGGCGTTCGGGATATCAATCCCTGTTTCGATAATCGTGGAGCAGACCAAAATATGGTGATGTTGGTGATAAAAGTCAGACATGACTTTCTCAAGCGGTTGTTCACGCAGTTGTCCGTGTGCCACACCAATTGAAAGGCCCGGCACGAGTTCACCGAGTTTTCGCGCCGTCTCGTCAATGGTTTTGACTTCGTTATGCAAGTAGAACACCTGGCCACCACGCAAAGTCTCCCCCAGTACGGCCTCCTTAATCAGGGC